>CALCWL010000266.1 GCA_937906285.1 uncultured Rhodanobacter sp.
CCTGCGCGGCCTGCGCACGCTGGGCGTGCGCCTGCGCCAGCACCAGGAGAACGCGACGCGCCTGGCCGAGCGGCTGGACGCCCATGCGGCCGTGCGCAAAGTCTATTACCCGGGGCTGTCCAGCCATGCCGGCCATGTGCTGGCGGCGCGCCAGCAGCTCGGTTTCGGCGCCATGCTCAGCTTCGAACTCGACGGCGACGAGCCGCAGATCGAAGCCTTCGTCGATGGACTGGACTACTTCTCGCTGGCCGAATCGCTGGGTGGCGTGGAAAGCCTGATCGCCCACCCGGCCACCATGACGCACGCCTCGATGGCGCCGGAGGCGCGGCGCACGGCCGGCATTTCCGACAGCCTGCTGCGCGTGTCGGTGGGCATCGAGGATGGCGATGACCTGCTGCGCGATGTCGACGCTGCGCTGGCTCGGGCCGAGGCGGTACGGACGTCCAAACGCCGGGTGCCCGCGTGAGCGCGGTGCTGGCCGAGCACACGAGGCACGCGCGCGCTGCGGCGACATCGACCACGGCGATCGTGCTGCTCGGCACCGGCGTGGTGGGCGGCGCCTTGCTGAAGCTGCTCAATACCGACGCGGCCCGTTCGCTGCGCCTGGTCGGTGCGGCGAACTCGCGGCGCCAGCAGACCGATCCGCAGCGGCTGGCCCAGCGCGGCTTGCGCGACCAGCTCAACCAGCACGGTGCGCCGCGCGACAACGACAGCCTGCTCGCGGCGCTGGATGCCAGCGAAGCGCCGAGGAAGGTGATCGTCGACGCCACCGCCAGCGCGACGCTGGCCGCGCGCCATGCGGAGTGGCTGGCGCACGGCTATCACGTGGTCACCGCGAACAAGGCGCTGGCCGGGGGCGAGTTGTCCGGCTGGCGCGCCTTGCAGGCGGCGCTGAATGGCGGCGGCCGTTACGGTGATTCGGCAACGGTCGGCGCCGGTCTGCCGGTGCTGTCCACCTTGCGCAGGCTGCGCGCGTGCGGCGATCACCTGCTCACCCTGGAGGGGGTGTTCTCCGGCTCGCTGTCGTGGCTGTTCAATCAGTACGACGGCAGCCGGCCGTTTTCCGAGCTGCTGCGCGAGGCGCGCCGGCTGGGCTATACCGAGCCTGACCCGCGCTCGGACCTGTCCGGCGAGGACGTGGCGCGCAAGCTGCTGATCCTTGCGCGCAATGCCGGCTTCTCGCTGGGCAGCGACGAGGTGCAGGTGGAAGGCCTGGTACCCGAGGCATTGCGTGCGCTCGATGCCGACACGTTCCTGGCGCGACTGGGCGAGCTGGACGCGCCGCTCGCCGCACGTCACGCCGAGGCCGCCTCGCGCGGTTGCGCGCTGCGCTTTCTCGCCCGCCTCAACCAGCGCGGGCTGGCCCGCGTGGGCCTGGCCGAAGTGCCGCTGACCCATCCGGCCGCGCGCCTGTACGGCACCGACAACCAGTTCGCCCTCACCACCACCCGCTACAACACCCAGCCGCTGGTGATCCAGGGTCCGGGCGCCGGGCCGGAGGTGACCGCGCAGGCGCTGCTCGGCGATGTGCTGGCGCTCGGGTGAGGGCGCGCCTTACTTGACTGCAATCGCCTCGACCTGGATGCGCAGCGTCACGTCCATGCTGAAGCCGTAATCCTTGCCCGCATCCATGCCGAACGCGTCGCGTCGGAACGTGGCCAGTGCATCGGCGCCGCAGACTTCGCGCTTGAACACCGGATGCGGCATGCACTTGAAGCTGTTGATCTTCAGGTCCAGCGGATGGGTGATGCCGTGCAGGGTCAGTTTGCCGCTGACCCGCGTCGGCGCGCCGTCGACGAAATCGACGAGCTTGCCGGTGTAGGTGGCCTGCGGATACTTCGCCGTCTCGAACAGTTCCTTGCCCTGCGTGCCCTGGTTGAGCTGATCCTGACCGAAGTCGGCACTCTTCATGTCGACGGTGACATCCACCGTGCCGGTGCCGGCAGCCTTGTCCAGCGTCACCGTGCCGCGACTGTGGTTGAACTTGCCGCGCCACACCGACAGCCCGCCCATGTGATCGGCCTCGAAGCTGGGATAGGTGTGATCCGGATCGATGCGGTACGTCGCGGCGGCGGCGAGGGCGCTGCCGCTGGCGGCAAGCAGGAGAGCGGTGGTGACGACGGCGGTGCGGATGGACAACATGGGCGACTCCCGTTCGATGTGCAGCCGAAAGTGGATGCATGTCCGGACGACGAACCGGCCACCGCCATTTCGACACTTCCAGGGCGCAACAACGAAAACGCACGGCGTGCGCCGTGCGTCTCGTGATCGAATCGGCCGGGTTCAGCGGCCGGTGATGCGCTCGGCGCTCTCTTCGTCCGGCGGCACCTGCAGCTCGCCCGGATGCTCATGCGCCTCGATCCGCATTGCCTCCACCGACGGCGTGCGCCAGCCGGATTTCACGCCCCACAGGTAGAACACCAGGCCGATCACCGCCACCAGCGCCAGGTCCCAGCCGTAGGACAGGTAACCCTTGCCGCCGAACATCGGGCTGCCGGCCCACGACACCGCCGCCAGCGTGGGCAGGTAGCAGACCAGCCACCAGGCGCCCTTCATCTGCCGGCCGAAATCGTGCCAGCCGGCCTTGGCCTGGTAGTAGAAGTACACCGGCAGCGCGACCACCATCAGCACGATGATCTCGCCGGTCAGCGGCCACTTTGCCCAGTACAGGAGCTCGGTGGACATGATGAAGGCCACCCCGGCGAGCACCGGCAGGCCGGCCAGGCGGAACGGACGGTTCAATTCCGGCGCGGTCCGCCGCAGCGTCATCACGCTGACCGGGCCGGTTAGGTAGGAGATGATCGTGGCCACCGAGATCACCGCCGCCAGCGCGCCCCAGCCGCGGAAGAAAAACAGGAACAGGAACGACACCGTCAGGTTCACCCACATCGCCGGGCGCGGCACGCCCCACTTCGGATGCACGGTACCGAGGATCTTCGGCAAGGTGCCGTTGCGCTCCATGCCATACAGCATGCGCGCGGTGGTGGCGGTGTAGGTCATGCCGGTGCCGCTGGGGCTGATCACCGCGTCAATGAACAGCAGCGTGGCGAGCCATTGCAGGCCGAGAATGATCGCCAGGTCGGCGAACGGCGAGGAGAAGTCGATGCCGTGCCAGCCCACGTTGGCCAGCATCTCGCGCGGCACCGCGCCGATGAACGCGACCTGCAACAGCACGTAGACGATGGTCGCCAGCGCGATCGCGCAGACGATCGCGAACGGGATGCTGCGGCCGGGGTTGCGCGCCTCGCCGGCCAGGTTCACCGGACTCTGGAAACCGTTGAAGCTGAACACGATGCCGGCGATCGCCACCGCGGTGAGGATCGAGGGGAAGTCCGTCTTGTGCAGTTCCCCGTGGATGCCGACGGAGAAGTTTTCCGGATGAAAGCCGCTCAGCATCAGCAGCACCGCGGTGAGCGCGGGGATCACCAGCTTGAACAGCGTGATCGCGGTGTTGGAGCGCGCGAACAGCTTCACGCTCCAGAAGTTGAACAGGAAGTACACGATCACCAAGGCCGCGGCGATCAGCAGGCCGGCAGTGCTCAGCTCGCCATGGCCGCCGGGTACCTGGTGGTACAGATCCTTTGCCCAGTCCCATTTCCACGACGACATGTACTGCGCCGAAGCCTCGGCCTCGACCGAGATCACCGAGACGATCGCGATCCAGTTCGCCCACGCCGCGATGAAGCCGACCAGCGAGCCGTGCGAGTAGTGGCCGTAGCGCACCATGCCGCCGGATTCGGGAAACATCGCGCCCAGCTCGGCGTAGGTCAGCGCGATCGCCATGATCACCACCGCGCCGATCACCCACGCCCAGATCGCGCCCGGCCCGGCGATCTGCGCCGCGCGCCACGCGCCGAATAACCAGCCCGAGCCGATGATCGAGCCCAGGCCGGTAAGCATCAGGGCGAACGGGCCGACGTCGCGGCGGATCGCGCGTTCTTGGGTCATGCGGGGTTCCCATATCGACGCGAAGCGCGCCGTGAAGGGGCCGATGGTTGCAGAATTGACCGCTCCATGTCACCCCGCAGAAGTCACGCCGGCCAGGCCCCACGCCGTAGGAGCCCGCTCGCTGGCGATGCTTTTCCGTAATCCGACAAGAGCATCGCCCGCGAGCGGGCTCCTACGGGTGGGGCTCAGCAGCGCGGGGTGGGCACCGCCCGGCGACTGTTCAAAGGGCCAGCCCGCCTTGCGACTGCGCCGTCGGCGCCGCGCGGGCGCGCGAGAACGCCAGCAGCTCGCCCAGCCGGGCACCTTTCCCGCGCCAGTCGTAGAACAGCGACTCGCCGACCAGGGCGTAATGCCAGAGGCGTCCGCCGCGCTGCTCCGCGTCCAGCGCATTAATCCGTTCGCACCAGGTGGTCGCCGCCTTCAGCTTGCGCTGCACGTTGGGATGGCTGACCTGTTCCTGCCCCTTGGTCTCGACCAGGTAGATTGCGTCCGCCGTGCGTACCAGGAAATCCGGGATGTAAAGCGCGGCCATGCCGTCTTCCTTGATGTAGCGCAATCGCACGAAGTCGTGGCGGTTCTCGCTGATCTTGCAGAATGCCTCGACGCCGGCGTCGCTCTGCGCCCATTCGATGAACGCACGCTCCAGTCCGCCGCTGCGGCTGGGGTAGGGCAGGCGTTCGTAGATGCACTTGGTCACTTCAACTGAAGCACTCTCGCGCACCATCAGCCGGGTCACTTCCGACAACCGGCGGTGACGCACCTCGGTGCTGCCGGTGACGGTGTGCTCCTCGGCACGCACCAGTGCCAGGCCGAAGATCTTCACGATATGGTCGATCACCGGTTGCAGCAGCAACAGTCGCCAGCCTTCATCCTCGAACGGCTCGAACGCTTCGTCGAACAGCCGCTCGCGGATGTAATCGTCCAGCGCGGTCGCCAGCGCCGCGGTATTCATCTGCAGATAGGGACGATCCAGGTGCGGCGAGATCCTGTTGCCCTTCGGCAGCGGGTAGTTCAGCGCCTGGCTCACCCGCCGGGTCAGTCGCGACAGCAGTTCGTTGTAACCGCTGACGTTCATCGCCGCGCCGTCGACGCGGTAATCGCCGAACAGCGTGCTGCTCTGCAGGTCCTGCGAGGTGAAGGTATCGCCCTTACCCAGCAGCTCGGCGAGCCTGGCGCGGCTCATTGCGCCGAATGGCGGCAGAGTGGCGATGTCGATTGGCAGGTGGTCGACGCTGTCGTCCGCTTCGCGCAGGATGAACGGGATCGCGAAGTCGTATGCCTCGTAGCCCTCGCGTAGTTCGGACGGAATCAGGTCGCCGGTGCTGCTGCCCTCGTCGTCGCCGATCTCGCCGACCAGTCCTTCGCGCATCAGCTCGTCGTAGAAACTCTGGAACGCCGGATGCTCGACGATGGAGAGGATGTCGATCAGCGAACCCGGTTCCTCGCCGTGGTTGATCCGCTCGCGATTCTCGCGCTTGATGTCAGCGTATTCCGGATCGCGCCACATCAGGCGCAGGCCGCGGCCGATGGTCTGCTCCAGCAGGATCTGCGCCTGGCTGGAGCGCAGCGGCACGATCACGCAGATGTTGTTGACGTCGAAGCCCTCGCGCAGCATCAGCACGCTGACGATCACCCGCGGTTGCGCGTGGCGGTCCACGTTAAACAGGCGCTGGCGCAGCGGCGCCCACTGCTTCTCGCCCAGCTCGGCCTTCCTGCCGGAATCGACAGTGAGCACGTCATCGTCGTGCAATCCCTCGTCGAACAGGAACTGCGTCACCAGTGGCGACACCGTGGTGTCCTCGCACACCACCAGCATCTTCGGGTGGCGCGTGGCGTCGAGTCGGGCGAAATCCGTCTCCAGCTTGCGCAGCTTCTGCAGACCCGCGCGCAGCATCACGCGCTGGCCTTCGGAAAGCGCGACGTTGCCGTCGGCATCGCGCTCGGCCTTGAACTCCAGCGGCAGCGCGCCGAGCTCCTTGCGCTTGTCCAGCACCAGCGATTTCACCAGGCCCAGCCGCATTGCGTCCTTCAGGTCGAAGTCCACCACGATGTGCGGGAAGTACAGCTTGGCCTTCTTCCTGCCGCTGCCCACGTCGTTGTACGGCGTGGCGGAGAAATCCATCTGCACGAAACGGCGGCCCTTGCCCTCGGCGATGATCGACAGGCTCTTCTGCCACTCGACCTCGGTGGTCTCGCCTTCCTTCTTCAACTCGTGGATGTGGTGCGCTTCGTCGTTGAACACCATCAGGTCGGGCAAGTCGGCGAGGTAGGAGAGGACGTTGCCGCGTGCCCAGCGCCGGTCCAGCACGTCCAGGCTGTTGCCGGCGGCGCGGCCGGGCGTCAGCGGCAGCACGTCGTAGGCGACGCGGGAAGCGTCGGCGATCATGCCGGGCGCGATGGCTTGCTCGTCCTCCTCGATATCCTCCTCGGCCTCGCTGAGCAGGTGCCAGTTGGTGATCGCGATCATGCCGTTGCCGGTGGCTTTCAGGCCGATCTCCTGCTTCTGGCACACATTGCCGCGCACGAACTGCGCGATGCGTTCACGCCGCGCCGGCGGGGTGAACAGCTCGGCATAGCTGGCGATGTCGGAGCTGGCGAAATCGCGACTCTTGTCCTCGTTCTCCTTGCCGAGGAACGCATCCAGCAGCCGCTCATACACGATCAGCCCCGGCGCCACGATCAGGAAGCGGCGGGTGAAGCGCGGATCGTCGCGCCCCTCGTCCAGCGCCGCGGTCTTGTTCAACAGCTGCCACACCAGAAGCGCCTGCAACACCCAGGTCTTGCCGGTGCCGGTAGCCATCTTCAGGCAATACTTCGGATGGCCGTGCTTGCCTTGGGTCACGTCCGCGAGCCGCTTGCCTTCCAGCAGCGCCTCGGCGCAGACCTGTTCGTAGAGGTTCTTCAGGTTGGGGCTGTCCAGCACCTCGTGCGCCACGATCACGTTGAGGATCGCCTGGCGCTGGCCCGGATGGAAATTGTACGTGCGCGACTGGCAGGCATCCTCGCCGAACCACCAGCGCAGCAGTTCGGCGGTCACCGGCGTCACCAGCTCGTAGATATCGGCGATGCCCTGTTCGAGGCCGATGCACAGTTGCTCGGTGCGGCGGGTGAGGGCGGTGGCGAGCGCCAGCGGGCGGTTGGCGTCAGACATGCGCACACTCCCCAGCGTTGCATGGCGTAAACAGGTTATTTATGCTTGGCGAGCCGTCATCAGCCATCCCGACAGGAGTCACCGGATGATCAGGAGCTTCGCCGACAAGGAAACGGAACGGTTGTTCGCGACCGGAACGGCCAGGCGGTTGCCGCGGGACATCTTGCGCCGTGCGCTGACCCGCCTGCGGTACCTCGATATCGCCACCGGCCCCGAGGACCTGCGCCAACCGGCCTCCAACCGACTGGAGCTTCTGGGTGGGGATCGGGCCGGCCAATGGAGCGTCCGCATCAACGACCAATGGCGGTTGTGTTTTCGCTTCGAGGGCGGTCACGCATTTGATGTCGAGATCGTTGATTACCACTGAGGATTTGTAATCATGTCCATTCCAGCCACCGTCAACGGTCTTCCGCCCATCCATCCCGGCGAATTGCTGGAGGAAATCCTGGGCGACCTCGGCATGAGTCAGGCGGCGTTCGCACGCGCCATCGGTGTATCCCCCATGCGCATCTCGCACATCGTCCGGGAACAGCGGCCGGTGACCGCCGAACTGGCGCTGCGTTTCGGGCGTGCCTTCGGGCAGAGTCCGCAGTTCTGGATCAACCTGCAGACCTCCTACGACTTGAAAATCGCCGAACGCGAGCTCGGCAGCAGCCTGAAGAAGGTGCGGCGCCTCGCTGCCTGACTTCTCCCCTTCGGCTGTTGAGAGCCGCCGGAATGGCGAGTGGAGGGATTTCGCGAGCGGGCTCACGCCCGCGCCTCCGCCACCGCCTGCACCACCTCGGCCTCGAAGCCGAACACGTCGACCACGCGCACGCATACCCTGCGCTCACCGGTTTTGTAGGGCACGCTGAATTCGGCGGCGGTCACTACGCGCAGCGGGTCGTCGTCGTTGGCGGTGTTGCCGCGGTAGTCCTGCCAGACCGAGCGGAATACCTGGCCGTCGTAGTCGGGGTCGACCGCCCAGTATTCGATCAGCGCCAGCGGTTCGGCGTTGGCCACCTTGAGCAGCTTCTTGCGGTTGTCGTCGTCGAGGTTGATCGCCTCGGGCGAGAGCAGCACGTAGTTGTCCAGCGTGACCTGCAATTGCTCTTCGCCGCCGCTGCGCGTGCGCCGCACCGGCTTGATCGTGAGGTACTGCAGGCTGGAGAAGCGCACCTGACCGCGCAGCTTCTCGATGCCGCCCTTCTTGCGCAGGCGGTCGAGCAGGTCGGGCGGGATCACCAGCACTTTTAGCCGCGGGTCGTTCAGCGCAGTGATGCTCTGCCCGATCGACGGCTCGAAGTTCCAGCCCAGCACCACCACCCGGTCCCAGCCGCCGAGCAGGTGATCGCGCTGGGCGATCGCCTTGCGCAGGGTGGCGTCGCCGGTGAGCTTGTTCGGCGAGTCGACCATCACCAGCGTCTTCTTGCCGGCGAACACCACCGCGCCGAGATTGCGCAGCGGGTTGTCCTCCGGCTGCAGCGGCAGCGCGCCATACAGCGACAGCACGATGCCGGACAGGTCGCCGACGCGGAAGCTGCGCCCCATCGCGCTCTTGGCCGCCTCGACCTGGTAGTCGCCGATCGCCTGGTACAGGAACGGCTTGGCGCCCTGGTCGATCAGCCGCTTGCGCATGATCATGCAGGCGGGCTTGCCGAGATCGGTGGTGATCCAGCGGCGACCGAGCTTTTCGGCAACGGCGGCGGTGGTGCCGGAGCCGCCGAAGAAGTCGGCGACGATTGAACCATCGTTTGATGATGCGGCGATGATTCGTTTGAGAAGCGCCTCCGGTTTCTGTGTGTCGTAACCCACTCGTTCCGAATCTTCGCGGTTCAGTTGCTCGACATCGGTCCAATAGTCCTCGGGAATTTTCCCTTCATCAACGTAGTACCTATAGACCTTGTTCGACTTCCTGTCTGTCTTCTCCTGATATTCACGGCCATCTGGATCGATCTTCAGGCGCATATGGCTATTCGGCTTTCTATTCTTTACAACTAGCGGATCTTTACCGTTGAAGATTGGATTTTGGCTCCTCGAATAGAGCTGGATGGCGTCGTGTTTGCGTGCGAAGCGGCCATCGCCTTTTCCTCCGATGCTGTAGCACCAAATGATCTCGTTGACGAAACAATTCTTTCCAAACAATTCATCCATTACCACTTTGACGTAGTGCCCCACATGCCAATCCAGATGCACATAGATTGAGCCCATGTCACTCAATAGCTCCCGCATCAAGATCAGTCGCGGTGTGATCATTGCCAGATACGACGCCGTTCCATCTGACCACGTATCCGAATACGCGAACTGCTCGATCACCGTAGGCCGCTGCTCCAGCTCCACCCCAGGCAGCGCAACCTTGGTCCGGTAATCAGCCTTCGAATCGAACGGCGGGTCGATGTAGATCAGGTCGACCTTGCCGCGCAGGCTGGGCGTGTGTTCGTCGCCGGCCAGCAGCGCGGCCATCGCCAGCAGGTTGTCGCCGTAGATCAGGCGGTTGGTCCAGTTGGCCGTGCCTTCGTCGCCCAGATGCGCCTGCCGGTTCGCTGCGGCGATCCAGTCGCTGTCGCGGGTGTCCTTCGACGGCAACACCCATTCGCGTGTCTGCAGGCTGACCCGGTGGCGTCCTTCCAGGCTCTCCAGGATTTTCTCCGCCTGCTGGCGTCCGCGGGCGACGATCTCGGGCAGCTGTTCCAGCAGCGACTTGGGCATGGCAACGACCGGCGTAAGGTTTGATCGGCCATGAAAGCAAAATTTTCAATTTATATAAAGCATAACTTTCAATCGCATGGCGGAGCGGCACCTATGGTCGCGAGCCATGAAGATCGACAAGAAAGGCTTCGCCGACCGTCTTCGGGCTGCCTTGAAGCGCGAGAGGATCGAGGCGAGCGCGTCGGAACTCGCTCGGCTGCTGGAACTGCAGGGCGAGGAAGTGTCCTCGCAGGCCGTGTCGGGATGGCTCAACGGCAAGCATCGCCCGCGTCCGGCCCATCTGGAGGCGCTGGCCAAGATCGTTGGCGTCGAGCCGCACGAACTGGAGTATCGAAAGATTCGACCCAAGGGCGTGCAGGACGTGAACATCGCCTGGCCCGACCACGTGCGTGGTCATGACCGGCTGGCGTTCGAGGACTATCTGCTGCTTTCCGAAGACAAGCGAAAGCTCGTCCGCGACCTGATTGCGGAGCTGGCAAAGGGTACGTCGGGCAAGACGCGCTGAAGCCAGGCAAGGTCGCGCGGTAGGGCAGGCACTGCCTGCCCTACGAAACCGGCCTTACGTGTCTGCCTAGTGGGGAGCATCGCCCGCGAGCGGGCTCCTACAGGGGGGGCAGCTCAGCATTCGATGACGTTGACCGCGAGGCCGCCCCGCGAGGTTTCCTTGTACTTGTCCTTCATGTCGCGGCCGGTGTCGCGCATGGTCTTGATGACCTTGTCCAGCGACACGCGGTGCTTGCCGTCGCTTTTCAAGGCCATGCGGCTGGCGTTGATGGCCTTGACCGAACCCATGGCGTTGCGTTCGATGCAGGGGATCTGCACCAGGCCGCCGATGGGGTCGCAGGTGAGGCCGAGGTTGTGTTCCATGCCGATCTCGGCGGCGTTCTCGACCTGCATCACGTTGCCGCCGAGCGCGGCGGTGAGGCCGCCGGCGGCCATCGAGCAGGCCACGCCGACTTCGCCCTGGCAGCCGACTTCGGCGCCGGAGATCGAGGCGTTCTCCTTGTACAGGATGCCGATGGCGGCGGCGGTGAGCAGGTATTCGATGATGCCCTCGTCGTCGGCTTTCGGGCAGAAGCGCAGGTAGTAGTGGCCGACCGCGGGGATGATGCCGGCGGCGCCGTTGGTGGGCGCGGTGACCACGCGGCCGCCGGCGGCGTTTTCCTCGTTCACCGCCAGCGCGTAGAGGTTGACCCAGTCGAGGATGGTCAGCGGGTCCTTCAGCGCCGCCTCGGGCTGGTTGCGCAGCTCCTCGGCCATGGCCGGGGCGCGGCGCGTCACTTTCAGGCCGCCGGGCAGGGTGCCGGGCGAGCGCAGGCCGCGGGTGACGCAGTCCTTCATCGCCTGCCAGATGGTCAGCAGGCCGGCGCGGGTTTCCGCCTCGCTGCGCCACACGCTTTCGTTGGCCATCATCAACTGCGCGATGGTGAGGTGGTGCTGCTTGCACAGCGCCAGCATCTGGTCGCCGGTGGAGAACGGGTAGGGCTGCTCGGTGGTGTCGGCGACGATGCGGTCTTCGGCGGCCTCGTCGGTGTTGACCACGAAACCGCCGCCGACCGAGTAGTAGTCGCGCGTGGCCAGTTCGTTGCCGTCGGCGTCGTAGGCGGAGAAGCGCATGCCGTTGGTGTGGAACGGCAGCTTCTGGCGCTTGTTGAAGACCAGGTCGGCCTTCTCGTCGAACGCGATCTCGTGGCTGCCGAGCAGGCGGATGCGGCCGGTGCCGCGGATACGCTCGAGCGTGGCGGGGATCGCGTCGGGATCGATCGTGTCCGGATGCTGGCCCTCGAAGCCCAGCAGCACCGCCTTGTCGGTGCCGTGGCCGCGGCCGGTCATCGCCAGCGAGCCGTACAGTTCGGCGCGCACGCGCACCACGCGGTCCTCGGCGAAGCGCGCCGCGGCACGCATCGGCCCTACCGTGTGCGAGGAGGACGGACCGATGCCGATCTTGAACAGGTCGAATACGCTGACGGCCATGGATTGTGCGACTACGCTGGGGATTGACCGGCTATTCTACGCGGCGCCCCGACCCATTCGCAGCAGCATGTCCGACCTCATCCTCTACCAGCGCGATTACTGCCACCTGTGCGACAAGGCCCTCGCCGTCATGGCCGAGGCGCGCGCGCCGGATTTCGACAGCGAGTGGGT
>CALCWL010000267.1 GCA_937906285.1 uncultured Rhodanobacter sp.
CGGCGTGGCCATCGATCCGCGCCGGCCAGCACACCCTGGTCGCCGCGCCGACCGGTTCGGGCAAGACGCTGACCGCCTTCCTCGCCGCCATCGACGAACTGGTGCGCGAGGGCGTGGCGCACGGCGGCGCGCTGGCCGATGCCACCACGGTGCTCTACGTGTCGCCGCTGAAGGCGCTGTCCAACGACATCCACGTCAACCTGGAAGCGCCGCTGGAAGGCATCCGCGCCGAGCTCGAGAAACTCGGCCTGCCCGACGTGGCGATCCGCACCGCGGTGCGCACCGGCGACACGCCGCAGGTCGAGCGCAGCCTGCTGCGCAAGCTGCCGCCGCACATCCTGGTGACCACGCCCGAATCGCTGTACGTGCTGCTCGGCTCGGCCTCCGGCCGCTCCATGCTGGCGGGCGTGCGCACGGTGATCGTGGACGAGATCCACGCCATCGCCGGCAGCAAGCGCGGCGCGCACCTGGCGCTGTCGCTGGAGCGGCTGGAGTCGCTGTGCCAGCGGCGGTTGCTGCGCATCGGGCTGTCGGCGACGCAGAAGCCCATCGAAAAGATCGCCGACTTTCTGGTCGGCGCTCAACACTCCCTTCTTCCCACGGGGGAGAAGGGCGATCCGTGCACCATCATAAATACGGGCCACACCCGCCCCCGCGACCTCGCCATCGAAGTGCCGCCCGTCCCGCTGGAAGCGGTGATGTCCAACGACTGCTGGGACCTGGTCTACGACCGCCTCGCCCAGCTGGTACGCGCGCACCGCACCACCCTGGTCTTCGTCAACACGCGGCGCATGGCCGAGCGCGCCGCGCGACACCTGTCCGAGCGGCTGGGCAAGGAGCACGTCGCCGCGCATCACGGCAGCCTGGCCAAGGAGCTGCGGCTGGATGCGGAGCAGCGGCTCAAGCGCGGCGAACTCAAGGTGCTGGTGGCGACCGCCTCGCTGGAACTGGGCATCGACATCGGCGAGGTCGACCTGGTCTGCCAGCTCGGCTCGCCGCGCTCGATCGCCGCCTTCCTGCAGCGCGCCGGTCGTTCCGGCCACAGCATCGACGGCACGCCGAAGGCACGGCTGTTCCCGGCCACGCGCGACGACCTGGTCGAATGCACCGCCCTGCTCGACTGCGTGCGCCGCGGCGAGCTGGACGCGCTGGTGATCCCGCCACAGCCACTGGACGTGCTGGCCCAGCAGATCGTCGCCGAGGTCGCCTGCGCGGAGTGGGACGAGGATGCGCTGTACGCGCTGGTGCGCCGCGCGTATCCGTATCGCGAGCTGTCGCGCGCGGAATTCGACGCCGTGGTGCGCATGCTGGCCGAGGGCTTCACCACCCGCCAGGGCCCGCGCGCGGCCTACATCCATCGCGACGCGGTGAACCGCCAGCTGCGCCCACGGCGCGGCGCGCGGCTCACTGCGCTCACCTCCGGCGGCACCATTCCGGAGACCGCCGACTACAAGGTGGTGCTGGAGCCGCAGGCGATCATCGTGGGCACGGTGAACGAGGATTTCGCGGTCGAGAGCATGGCCGGCGACATCTTCCAGCTCGGCAACGCCAGCTACCGCATCCAGCGCGTCGAGCGCGACCGGCTGCGGGTGGAGGACGCACACGGCGCGCCGCCGAGCATCCCGTTCTGGCTGGGCGAGGCGCCGGGGCGCAGCGACGAGCTGTCGTTCGGCGTGTCGCGCCTGCGCGAGGAGATTTCCGCGCAGCTCGACACTGGCGGCGTATCGGCGGCGGTCACCTGGCTGCAGGATCAACTCGGCCTGCCCGAAGCCGCCGCCCAGCAACTGGTCGACTACCTCGCCCGCGCCAAGGCCGCGCTCGGCGTGCTGCCGAGCCAGCACACGCTGGTGCTGGAACGCTTCTTCGACGAATCCGGCGCGACCCAGCTGGTACTCCACACGCCGTGGGGCAGCCGCATCAACCGCGCCTGGGGGCTGGCGCTGCGCAAGCGCTTCTGCCGCCAGTTCAACTTCGAGCTGCAGGCGGCGGCGACCGAGGATGCGATCGTGCTGTCGCTGTCCACCAGCCACAGTTTCCCGCTGGAGGAAGTGGCGCACTACCTGCACTCGAACAGCGCCGAGCACGTGCTGGTGCAGGCCCTGCTTGACGCGCCGCTGTTCCCTGCGCGCTGGCGCTGGAATGCAGTGACCGCGCTGGCGCTGCCGCGCTTCACCGGAGGAAAGAAAACGCCGCCCCCGCTGCAACGCATGAAGAGCGAGGATCTGCTCGCCGCGGTGTTCCCCGACCAGGTCGCCTGCCTGGAGAACATCGTGGGCGAGCGCGAGGTGCCGGATCATCCGCTGGTCAACCAGACCATGCACGACTGCCTGCGCGAGGCAATGGACGTCGACGGGCTGCTGGCGATCCTGCGCCAGCTCGAAGCCGGCGAAATCGCCATCGTGGCGCGCGATCTCACCGCGCCCAGCCCGCTCGCCGCCGAAGTTCTGAACGCCGCGCCGTATGCCTTCCTCGACGACGCGCCGCTGGAAGAGCGCCGCACCCAGGCCGTGCAAAATCGCCGCTGGAACGCCGACAGCGCCGACGACCTGGGCCGGCTCGATCCCGACGCGATCGCCGCCGTGCGCGAGGAAGCCTGGCCGCAGGTGCGCGACGCGGACGAAATGCACGAGGCGCTGACCCTGCTGGGCTTCGTCACCGCCACGGAGGTCGACGCCAACACCGGCTGGGCCGAGCGATTGCAGGCGCTCGCCGGGGCAAGGCGCGCGACACGCCTCACCGACGTGTGGACCACTGCGGAAAAATTGCCGCTGTGGCTGGCACTGCACCCCGCCGCCAGCATGCAACCGACGATCGCCGCGCCGGCCGAATACGCCGCGCAGGCGTGGACGCGCGAGGACGCGCTGCTGGAGCTGGTGCGCCACCGCCTCGGCGGGCTCGGTCCCGTGACCGTTCGGGAACTGGCGCAGTCGATGCACGTCGACGCGGGCGAGATCGAGCAGGCGCTGCTGCGGCTGCAGTCCGAAGGCTACGTGATGCAGGGCCGCTTCAGCGCGGATGCGGCCGACACCGAATGGTGCGAGCGGCATCTGCTGGCGCGCATCCACCGCTACACCATCGGCCGGCTGCGGCGCGAGATCGAGCCGGTGAGCCGGCGCGCGCTGATGCGCTTCCTGTTCGACTGGCAACACGTGTCCTCGGCCACGAAGCTGAGCGGGCCGGATGCACTGGCCGCCACGCTGGCGCAGCTGGAAGGCTACGAGGCCGCGGCCGGTGCGTGGGAAGCGGAGATCCTGCCGGCGCGCGTCGAGGACTATTCGATCAGCTGGCTGGACGAACTGTGCCGCGCCGGCCGCATCGTCTGGAGCCGCCTGCGCGCGGGCAGCGGCGGTGGCGGCGGGCCGGTGCGCAGCACGCCGATCGTGCTGTTGCCGCGGCGCGAGATGGCCGTCTGGACGTCCGTGGCCACGGGCGACCCGCAGCAGATCCTGTTGTCCTCGCGCGCCCAGGCCGTCGCCGACGCGCTGCAGGAGCGCGGCGCGCTGTTCTTCGACGAACTGCTGGACGCCACCCGGCTGTTGCGCACCGAACTGGAAGACGCGCTGGGCGAACTGGTCGCTGCCGGCCGGATCAGCGCGGACAGCTTCGCCGGCCTGCGCGCCCTGCTGCTGCCGGCGGCGAAGCGCGACGGGGCACGCCACCGGCGCGTGCGCCGACACACTTTCGGCGGCATCGAGGATGCGGGACGCTGGTCGCTGGCGCGCGGCGCGACGACGGGCAAAGTCGAACCCGAGGCCATCGAACACATCGCCCGCGCCCTGCTGCGCCGCCACGGCGTGGTGTTCTGGAAGCTGCTGGAACGCGAGGCGCCGTGGCTGCCATCGTGGCGCGAACTGCTGCGCGTGTACCACCGCCTGGAGGCGCGCGGCGAGATCCGCGGCGGGCGTTTCGTCGAAGGCCTGGTCGGCGAGCAGTTCGCCCTGCCCGAGGCCATCGCGCCGCTGCGCGCCGTGCGCTCGCGTGCGGACGACGGCGAGCTGGTCTGCCTCAGCGGCAGCGATCCGCTGAACCTGGTCGGCACCGTGCTGGTCGGCGACAAGGTGCCGGCGCTGGCCGGCTCGCGCGTGCTGTACCGCGACGGCATGCCGATCGCCGCGCTGGTCGGCGGCAAGCCGGCGGCGCTGATCGAGCTGTCCGCCGCCGAGTGGCAGGGCGCGCGTGCGGTGTTGCTGCGCCACCCGTCGTCGACACCGGATGCCGCGGTACGACAGGCATCCTGATGGGTTGCCTGCCGGTGCTGCTGCTGTTTCCGCTGGGCGCCGGCGTGGGCTACGTGGTCGGTGACGACGCCGGTGCGCTGTGGGGCGCCGGCATCGGCGTGGTGCTCGGGTTGTTGCTGATGGGGCTGCTGATCCGCGCCATGCGCCAGCGACAGTAACCCTGCAGGGCAGGCACGGCCCGCCGCTTTCGGCGAAAAGGCCGGCGCGCATTGCCTGCGCTACAGCTTGAGGTAAATGCTTCGCCTGTCCATTGCCCACACCACCAGCCACCAGCACGCCACGAAGAGCACGGCGAACGCCAGCGACGGAACATAGGGTCCGAAACGGGGTGTCATCCAGTCGGCGAGCAGCGCGCGATACCAATCCGTTTGCCCCAATCCGGGCAGCACGATCTGCATGATTTCCGAGCCGGCATAGGCGGCGATGGCGTTGACGCCGAAGCGCCGGCCCAGCGCCGGCCAGCCGCGCCGCTCGACCAGCCAGTGGAAGGCCAGCAGCGCCAGCACCGCCCAGCCGGCTGTCCACAGCACGAACGAGGGCGTCCACAGGTTTTTGTTGAACGGCAGCGCCAGCGACCACAGCGCACCGAGCGTCAGACCCAGCAATCCGGCGAGCAGCAGCGCCCTGAGCCGTTCGCATCGCAACCAGCAGCCCGCGCGCAGGCCAAGCAAGGTGGTGGCCAGCGCGGGCAGCGTGCCGAGCAGGCCTTCCGGATCGTGGCCGCGGCCGCTGAGCGGATCGGTCGACCACACGTAGTGTCCGAACACCGCGCTGTCGGTGCGGCTGACGATGTTGGCCCACGGTGCCAGCGTGCCGCCGAGTTCGAGCAGGCCCCAGTAGCCGAGCAGCAGCAAGGCAATCGCGCACCATTGCGTGCGCGGCCGCGTGTGGATGGCGAACAGCGCCACCGCGGCGAAGCACACGCCGATCCGCTGCAGCACACCGGGAATGCGCATGGCGCGATCCGGCAGCAGCCACGCCGCCAGCAGGTTGATGGCCAGGCCGAGCAGCACGATGCGCGCGGCGCGCCACATCGCCGCACGGCTCAGCCCGGCGGCGGACGCGCCACGCTCCAGCCGCGGCAGGATGGCCAGCGCCACCGACACGCCGACCACGAACAGGAAGAACGGGAAGATCAGGTCGGTCGGCGTGCAGCCGTTCCACGCCGCATGCTCCAGCGGCCAGTACACGTGGCTCCAGTCGCCCGGGTCGTTGACCAGCAGCATCGCGGCCACGGTGCAGCCGCGGAAGGCGTCGAGCGAGGCGAGGCGTCCGGATCGCGTGTTCATGTCGCGCCGTGCCGCACATGCGACGCGCTCACGGCGCAGCCTGCAGCGACACGTGCTCCAGCGCATACAGCGCCCCGTCGATCGGCGCGGTATAGATCAGGCACAGGCCGTGCTCGCCAGACTGCGCCGGCAGTTTCGCGTCGAGCTTGAAGCGGCTTGGGCTGTGCGCGGGGTCGGGCAGCGGCATCGATGCCAGCACCGGGCCGTCGCAGCGGTCGGCGTGCACCACCAGCTCGCCGAACGGCGTGGCGTGCGGGCGCGACACCACCAGTTTCTGTTCGTGCGCCAGCGCGAAGTTGCGCGGCAGGCGCACGGCGTCGACGTGGATCGCGGTGACCCCATCCATGCGCGTGGCAGGGAACCGCTGGCAGCTGTCGAACACGTTCACCGCGTACACCGGTTGCGTGCTGGTGGCGTCGGGCTTGGGCTGCAGGCGCAGTCGGAAATCGCTGCCGGGGCAATTCGGCAAGGTGTTGCCGGCCAGGCTGAGCAAGCCCGCGCGGCTGAGCACGCGCTGGCGTGGCGCGGCCAGTGCGCTGCCGTCGGCGGCGAAGCTGGCGGCGCGCACGGTCACCGGCAGGGTCACGGTGAACGGGGCCTCGTAGCGCGGCGACTTCGCCGTCGGCGCGCTGCCGTCGAGCGTGTAGCGAATCGCGCCGAAGCCGGTCTGGCTGGCCAGCGTCACCGTGGCGCGGCCGGTCGCCAGGGCCACGTTGCGGTCGGTGGCGATGTCCACCGCGAAGGCGCCGTCGGCGTAGGGAATCTGCTGCACGCGGTAACGCGCCAGCTGGGCGGGCAGGCGGGCCAGGAAGCCGGGCCAGTCGCGGCGGGCGTCCGGCGACCAGGCGACTTCGGCCAGCGCATCCAGCCGCGGAAAGGCCGCGTGCTCCACGTGGGCGAACGTGGGCATGTGCTCGGTCCAGAAATTGGCCTGGACGCCCAGCACGTGTTTCGCCTGGTGCGCGTCGAGCACGCCGGGAATGGCCTGGAAGCCGTACACGTCCTGCAGCGATTCCACGCCGAGGCGGCCGGCGTACTCGTCGGCCCGTGCGCCCTGCACGTGGTCGAAGTAGAGATCGGGCGCGGGCGACATCACCACGTCGTGGCCGAGCAGCGCGGCCTTGATCGCGCCGTCGATGCCGCGCCAGGACATCACGGTGGCGTCGGCCGGCAATTTTTCGCCCTCGAGGATCTCGTCCCAGCCGATCAGCTTGCGGCCGTGCTGCTGCAGGTACTGGCCGATGCGGCCGATGAACCAGCCCTGCAAGCTGTTCTCGTCGCGGATGCCGAGTGCGCGCATCTTCGCCTGCACCGCGCTCGAGGCCTGCCACTGGTCCTTGATCGCCTCGTCGCCGCCGACGTGGATGTAGGT
>CALCWL010000268.1 GCA_937906285.1 uncultured Rhodanobacter sp.
GAATTGCTGGCCAGCCGGTTGGCGCCGTGCACGCCATTGCAGGCCACCTCGCCCACGGCGTAAAGGCCCGGCACGCTGGTGCGTCCGTCCGCATCGGTGGCCAGGCCGCCCATGTGGAAGTGCGCCGCCGGCGTCACCGGCAACGCCTGCCGGCGCGGATCGAAACCATGCGCCAGGCACGCGGCCAGCACGGTGGGAAAACGCTGCTCCCAATCGCCCTGCACCGCCGTCGCGTCGAGCCAGGCGCGGCCGCCGGCGGCCTGCACCGCGGCCACGCGCCGCGATACCACGTCGCGCGGCGCCAGGTCGCCGAGCGGATGCACGCCGGCCATCAACGCGTTGCCCGCGTCGTCGTGCAATCGCGCGCCAGCGCCACGCAGCGCCTCGGTGAGCAGCGGCAGGCAGTGGCCGGGCACGTCGAGCGCGGTGGGATGGAATTGCACGAACTCCAGGTCGCGCGCTGCCGCACCGGCAGCCAGGCCCAGCGCGAGGCCCGCACCATCGGCACCCGGCGGATTGCTGGTGCGCGCGTACAAGGCGCCGATGCCGCCGGTGGCCAGCACCACCGCCGCCGCCTCGACCTGTTCATGGCGGCCGCGCTCGTCGCGCGTGCGCACGCCGACCACGCGACCGCCGCGCCACAGCAGGCCATCGACATCGACGCCGCCGCGCCATTGCACGTGACTGGCCGCCTGCGCCTGCTCGCGCAAGGCGCAGAACACCGCCGCACCAGTGGCATCGCCGCCGGCGTGCACGATGCGGGCGGTGGCATGACCGCCTTCGCGAGCCAGTTGCAGCGCGCCATCCGCGGCACGATCGAACGCCACGCCGTGCGCCTGCAGCCAGTCGATCGCCGCCGGTGCCGCGGCGGTCAGCCACGCCACCATCGCCGCGTCGTTGTGCTGCGCGCCGGCGGCCAGCGTGTCGGCGGCGTGGGCGGCGACGCTGTCATGCGGATCGAGCGCCGCGGCGATGCCGCCCTGGGCCAGCGCCGTGGCGCTGCCGCAACCGTCGTGGGCGCGGCACAGCAGGCGCACCGGCGCGGGCGATGCGGCCAGCGCCGTCGCCAGTCCGGCCACGCCACCGCCCACCACCACGATCGGCAGGTGCGCGCGCCTCACACGCGTTCCCGCCGCCCGACGGCGAGCATGCGTTCGAGCGCCGCGCGGGCACGCGCACCGACGTCGGCGGGAATCTCGATCGCGTGGCGCAGGTCGCGCAGGCTGGCGTAGATGTTCTGCAAGGTGATCCGCTGCATGTGCGGACACAGGTTGCACGGCTTGATGAACTCGGTCTGCGGGAATTGCGACTTGAGGTTGTCGGCCATCGAGCACTCGGTGACCATCGCCACCCGGGCCGGCTTCTCGCGCGCCAGCCACTTGCCCATGGCGGTGGTGGAGCCGACGAAGTCGGCCTCGGCCAGCACCTCGGGCGAGCATTCCGGATGCGCCACCACCCTGGTGCCGAGCTGCTCGCGCACGTGCCGCACTTCCTGCGCGGTGAAGCGCTCGTGCACTTCGCAGCGGCCGTGCCACAGGATGATTTCCACCTGCGTCTGCCTGGCGACGTGGCGGCCGAGGAACTCGTCGGGCAGGAAGATCACCTTCGGCGCGCCCATCGCCTCCACCACCTGCACCGCGTTCGCCGAGGTGCAGATCGCATCGGATTCCGCCTTCACCGCGGCCGAGGTGTTGGCGTAGCTGACCACCGGCACGCCGGGGTGCTGCGCGCGCAAGGCACGCACGTCGGCGGCGGTGATCGAGGAGGCCAGCGAGCAGCCGGCCTCGAGGTCGGGCAGCAGCACGGTCTTGTGCGGCGCCAGGATCTTCGCCGTCTCGGCCATGAAGTGCACGCCGCACAGCACGATCAGATCGGCATCGCACTCCGCCGCGGCCTGCGCCAGGCCCAGCGAGTCGCCGGTGATGTCGGCCACGCCGTGGAAGATCTCCGGCGACTGGTAGCTGTGCGCCATGATCACGCGTCGATCCACGGCAGGTGCAGCGGAATCTCCAGGCACGGCACCAGCGGTTCGAGCCGCTCGGCGAGTGCGGCATATTCGTGTTCGAGTTCGTCGCGCCAGACAGGCACGGGGACGGCAGCGAGGTCGTGCATGGCGATCCGCAGTGGAGGGTGGTCGGGGTGTTCGTGACGCAATGGGCTGGTTCAATCCGCCCCGCGATTCGCGCGCAGGCGCGGCAGGACGGAACGATGCGACGCGAGGCTTGGCATGACCGCGCGCATCATCGCCGGCAAGCGCGCGGACGCGCCTTGACCGAAGTCAACCGCAACCGATGCGCTCCCGCGAGGGCGGCGAAACCGCTCCGCTCACGGGCGCTGCGGCAGCGTCGCCATGAAGGCCTCCGCGCGCCGGCGCACGCCGCGCAATGCCGACCAGGTGCCCAGCCACGCGCACGCCAGCGCCACACCTGCCGCACGCGCCAGCCACGGCGACGGCCACAGCACCGCGGCCGGCAACAGCAGCAGCGGCCATTGCGCCAGCAGCACGCCGAGCTTGTCGCCGTCGGGCAGCAGCCGCTGCACGCCGGGCAGCTGCAGGCCGCGGCCGCAGCGTCGGTGCAGCTCGATCCAGCCGATGAACGGAACGATCTCCAGCGCCATGCCGGTGAGCAGCAGCGGCAGCGCGATGCCCAGCCCCAGCGTCGCCGCCAGCACCGCGCCGCGCGCGCCGCCGGCCAGCAGCACCGCCGCCAGCACCAGCACGATCAGGCCGCCGCGCCAACTCCACAGCAACGGTCCGCGACGCACGCGTGGCGAGCGCCACTGCAGCCACAGGGCGGCACCGGCAAACAGCGCGACGTGCACCACCACGGTGGCCAGCAGCCAGCGGCCATCGTCGCCGGCCCAGCGCCACCCTGCGGCGGCCGGCAGCATCAGCAGCACGCTGGCCAGCCACAGGGTCTGCGCCCGCGCCGGCATGGGCGGGGTGCCCTGGAACATCGGCATCACGATCCGCGCCACGCTGGCCAGCAGCAGCACGATCCAGCCCAGCACGCCCCAGCTGGCGTGCACGTCCACCAGCGCCACCATCGACGGCATGGCACCGTCGACCAGCGCCAGCGCCAGCAGCGCGCCGAGCAGCGCGGTCAGCACGCCGAAGCCGATCGCCGCACCGATGCCCGCGCGCAGCAGCCGCTGTCCCGCGGCGGCGCACAGGCCGGGCACGGTCATCGCGGCCAGCACCACGAACGCCAGCGGCAACAGCACGGCGCCGCCGCGCAGCGCACCGCGCCAGCCTTCATGCAGGCCGGTCACCAGCAGCAGCACGCCGAGATTGAACACGGCGTGCAGTGGCCGCCCCAGCCGCGCGCCGCCGCGTACCCGCGCGCCGGCGGCAGCGGGCAGGAACTGCAGCACGCTGCCGAACATCACGTTGCCGAACACGCCCAGGGTGAACACGTGCACCAGCGCCAGCGTGGCCGGCTGCCAGCGCGTGCGCAGCGCGCTGTCGCCGTCGACGAGCAGCAGCACGCTGGCGAGCACGCCCCACAGCGGCGCGCTCAGCAGAAACCGGCGCGGCAACGACGCCGGCGGCGCCTGCTCAAGCGCCAGTCGGGCCATCGTCGTCCGGGCGATGGACCCGCACGCGCGCGCCGCCGGCGGGCAGCATTTCCGCGTGCACGTGCAGCCGGCGACCAGCCAGCAGGTCGAGCAGCGGCGTCGGCAGCAGCGGCGTAAGCAGTTCGACCGTCTGCCCCGGCTGCAGCGCATCGGCCGCCTTCAGCGCACGCATCATCGGCTCCGGCGCCGGCAGCGCGCGCAGGTCCAGCGAGACGATGGCGTCGTCGTCGGTGACGTGGTCGTCGTGGGTTGGCAGTGGGGAGGCAGGCATGCGGCCATCTCAACGCAGCGGCGGCGCGGACGCGCTGACCTGGGTCAACGCAGCCGCGCCACCGACGCTCATCGTGCGCCCGCCAGCGCCTGCTGGCCGCGCCATTCCAGCTGCAGCCACACCCGCGCGTTGTCGCGGCCGAAGCCGTCGGCGCGGTAATCGGCCAGCTTGAGCATGGCGTCGAGACCGGCGATCAGCGGAAGGCTCAGCGATGCGTTCCACTCGCTGCCGTAGCGGCCGCCGCGATCCGCGCGATAGTCGTGGTAGGCCACCACCCAGGCGAGCTTGCCGGCCAGCCCGCTGCGACCGAACTTGCCGGCGGCGCCGACGTAGCGATCCTCCAGGCCGCCGGCGGGCGTCACGTTGAACTGATCGTCCCAGCCGTTGAACGCGTGCAGTGTCGCCAGCGGCGTCTGCAAGGCATGCTGGCCGTTGCCGCCCAGGTGCTCCCAGCCGAGCTTCGCGGTGATGCCGGCCTGCGTCCAGGTCGGTTCCAGCAACCAGTAGTTGTGCGCGAAGTGCAGCGGATTGTTGGCGTAGTCGCGCTGCCGCGCCGCTTCCAGCGTCCAGCCCGCGCCGTTGCCGTCGTGCAGCGCCTTGCCGCTCCAGCGCGCGCCCCAGGTGGCGCTCGATGCGCTGGCCACGTCGCGGTCCTCGTGCAGGTAGGCGTAACCCGTCCATTGCTGCGCGCTGCGCGCCCATGCGGCGTTGAGCAGGTGCGTGTCCAGAGCGCGCTCGCGCGCCAGCGGATTGAGCGCGTCGCGGCCGGCCACGCGGTGCACGCGGTCGAGCCAGTCGTAGCGCACGGTCACGCTGTCCAGCGGTTGCCATTGCAGCGCCAGCGCATCGAAGGTCTGCTCGTGCTGGCGCCAGCCGCTGTTGCCGACCCAGCGCTGGTTGTCCAGCAGCAGTCGCTGGCGCCCCAGCGTGGCGCCGAACACGTCGCCTTGCCAGGCCAGCCAGGCCTGGTCGAGTTCGCTGCCACGCGGGTCGGTGATCGCCGGATACTGCGTGCGGCCGTTCGCGCCGCTGTTGTAGTGCTCGTTGGCCGCGGCCACGCCGGCACCTTCAAGCAGCGCACTCCAGCCTTCCCCGAAGCTGGCGCGCAGGCCCAGCCGCAGGCGCAGCGTGGTGGCGCTGGCGTCGCGGCTGAAGGCGTCGTCGTCGACCTGTTCGTGGCGCAGTCGCGCATCCCATTCCAGCTGCAGCGGGGCCGCCGTCGGCAGCGTCGGGGGGATGGCGGCCCCGACCGCGGATGCGGCCATCGCGGCCGCCAGCAGACCGCTGGCACAAAGCATTCGGCTCGTCGTTCTCATGGTGTTTCCCCTTGGTGGATGCGCGCAGTCTGCAGGCCGCGACGCGGCGATCCGTTGACCGCGGTCAGGTCCGCATCCGGAAAGCGGCGACTGTGACAACACGCCGCGGAACCATGCGAAAACGCCGCCATGGCGGCGGCGTTTCACGGAACGATGGACGTCTGGACGTCCACCGATGACCGTCACCTCAGGGTTTGTTCACCGTCTCCCCGATCGCCTTCACGAAGGCCGGATCGAGCCGGCCGATCAGCGTGGTGCGGGCCGCGATGCGGCCCTCGGCGTCGAGCAGGATCAGCTCGCTGGAGTGGTTGAACTCGCCGTCGGGCAGCTGCCGGTACTGCAACCCCAGCACGCCGGACAACTGCCGCACCTGCGCCGGCTCGGCGCGGGCCAGGGTCCAGATGCGCGGGTCCAGTTTGCGCTTCTCGGCATAGCTCTTGAGCGTGGCCACGTCGTCCTTCGCCGGGTCAAAGCTCACCGCGAGCAGGTCGATCTTCGCGCGCGTGGCCGGATCGAGCGCATTGCGGGTCAGGCGCAGGCTGTCGATGATCATCGGGCAGACCATCTGGCACGAGGTGTAGAACATGGTGACCAGTTGCGGCCGGCCGCGGCGCTCGGCCAGCATCTGCTGCTGGCCGTCCTGCGTGGTCAGTTGCACCGGCAGGTTGTAGACCGAATCGCCGGGCAGCGGCGGCGCGGCCGCGGCGCGGCCGCCGAACAACACGGCCAGCAGGGCCAGTACGGGCAGAAGATGTTTCATCAGCGCTCCTTCAGTTCGACTTCGCGCAGCGGAAGCCCAGGTTGTTGGTGGTGTCGGCGGCCTTCAGCGCGGACAGCATCGCAATGCGCATCAGCACCGCGTAGTTCTCCTTCTCCTGCAGGCTGATCGCACCGGCGCCGCAGAACTTGAGCAGGTCCGGATCGCCCTGCTGGCGGCTGTCGCTGGCCACCATCAGCGCGTTGAAATCGTCGACCCACTCCCACACCAGGCCGTTCATGTCGCGCACGCCGTAGACGTTGGCCGCGCCGCCGACAGCAGGCAATGCGGCGTTGGACGGCCGCGAGTACCAGCCCAGGATGTTCTCACGCCAGGCCGGGTCGGCCCGCGCGTCGCGACGGCTGGCGTCCGCCGCCGCGGCAAACTCCCACTCGTACCAGCTCGGCAGCCGCGCGCCTTCGCTTGCGCAATAGGCCTGCGCGGCGAACCAGCTCACCCGCGTCACCGGCTGGCGCGGCAGGGCCTGCTCGCCGAGGTCGTCGGCGCCGGCCCACTGGGTGAGGTAGCGCGCGTCGGCGAGGATGCCGGCGACCTTGTCGCGCCGCCATTGCGGGTGCTCGCGCACGAACGCCAGGTACTCGCCGTTGGTGACCAGCTCGGTGCGCAGGCGGAACGGCGCGACCTGCGCCGCGGCCGCCTTGCCGTCGGCCGGCAGCACGCTGGCGAAGGTGCCTCCCGGCAGCGCGGCGTATTCCGCCGCCGCTGCCGGGAGTGCCAGCACCAGGCCGAACCATGCCAGGGCCAGCCGCAGGCGCATGCTCAGTGCCCCGGGTCCGCGTGCGGGCCGGCTTCGGCACGCGCCTTGGCCACGTCTTCCTTGCTGTACTGGCCGCCCGGGTTGTCCCAGCTGTTGATGACGTAGGTGAGGATGTTGGCCACCTCGTCGTCATTGAGCTGGCTCATCGGCGGCATCACCGAGTCGTACTCGTGCCCGTTGACCTTGACCTTGCCGCT
>CALCWL010000269.1 GCA_937906285.1 uncultured Rhodanobacter sp.
TGCTGCTGATGCTCGGCCTCAACGAGTTCAGCATGCACCCCAGCCAGATCCTGCAGGTGCGCGACCGCCTCGCCGCCCTCGACCACGCGCGGCTGCGTCGGCACAAGGCGGCGCTGCTGCGTGCGCACACGCACGAAGAGGTGGCGGCGATGCTGGCGGCCGTGGTGGGCTGAGCTCGCCTGTCCGCCGAGGTGGCTCCACGGCACCGAGCCGCGAATGCGCGCTTCACCGGCGACATGACTTCCCTGCCCCGGTTGCCAGATGGAGGCCGGGCGCGCAGCATGATCGGCATCCGGGGAGGCCGACATGCGCATGACACCGAAGTGGATGCTTCCCTGGGTGCTGGCCGGCATGACGGCCGCCTGCGCCACCAGCCCGCCCCTGCCCCCTCCGCCCGGGATGCAGGCGCTGAATAGGGACATGGTGCTCCTGCCCGGCAACTACGATCCCGCGCGGGGCGACGGACAGCCCGATGGCAACAGCGTGCTGATCCGCGCGCCGCAGGGGCTGATCGTGTTCGATACCGGACGCCACGAGCAGGCGTTCACCGGCCGCATCATCGCCGCCGCCGACGCGTGGCAGCTGCCGGTGGCGGCGATCGTCAACAGCCATTGGCACCTGGACCATGTCAGCGGCAACGTGCCGCTGCGTGCGCGCTGGCCACGGGCGAAGGTGTACGCGAGCCCCGCGATCGAGGACGCCATGCGGCACTTCCTGGCCGACTCGCGCAAGAGCATTGCCGCCCGGCTGGCCACGCTGCCGGCGAACAGCGCCGAAGCCGGCTATGCACGCGCCAGCCTGGCCCGGATCGATGCCGGGCCGAAGCTCTATCCGACCGACCCGGTGCTGGCTTCCGGACCGGTACGCATTGCGGGCATGCCGTTCCAGCTCGGGCTGGAGAAGAACGCGGTGAGCGGTGGCGACGTGTGGCTGCTGGATCCATCGATGCGCACGCTGCTGTCCGGCGACCTGGTGAACTTCCCCGCGCCGTTTTTCGACACCGCGTGTCCGCAGGGCTGGAGCGAAGCCCTGGGTCGGCTGGATGCACAAGCCTTCGATCTGCTGGTGCCGGGGCATGGCGCGCCGATGACGCATGCGCAGTTCGCCCGTTATCGCCTCGCCTTCGACAAGCTGCTCGCCTGCGCCGCCGGCGAAGCGGCGGTCGCGGACTGCGCGGCCGGGTGGGAGCACGACCTTGGGCCCTTGCTGCCCGCGAACCAGCACGCACTCGGCCGCGCCCTGCTCGACTACTACTTCCGGAACGTGTTGCGTGCCGCGCCAGCGAAACGCGACCGGTATTGCCACGCGAGCTGATCCGCGGCCTGCCCGCCTCCGGGGCTCTTCGATGCATCAATCGACGCGACCAAAGCCCGTGCTTTCCAGAAACGCATCCAGCAGTGCGCCGCGGTATTTCTGCCGGTGCAGCAGCAGCGACAGTTTGCGGCGCAGGTCGAGGAAGGGGGTGCGCAGGGCCTTGAGGTGACCGGCGGCGACGGCGTCGGTGATCGCCACGGCGGGCAGGCAGGCGATGCCGAGACCGGCGACCACGACCTGTTTGATCGCCTCGATCTGGTCGAGTTCCAGCACGGTTTCGCCGGGGGGCAGTTGCGAGAGCACGCGTTCGCTGGTGGCGCGGGTGGCCGAGCCGGGCTCGCGCAGCACCCAGCGGGCGCGGGCGAAGTCAGCTGGCTTCAGGCCGCGCTTGCGCGCCAGCGGGTGTTCCGGCGGCGCGCAGACCACCAGCAGGTCGTCGCGCCATGGCCGAACTTCCAGTTGCGGATGGGTCACCGGGCCTTCGACGCAGCCGATGTCCAGGCTGTGGTCGAGCATGGCGGCGGCGATCGTTTCGGTGTTGGCCACGCGCAGGCGGATCGCCACCTGCGGGTTCGCGCGCACGAAGGCGCCCAGCAGTTCGCCGACGCGATAGTTGCCCACCGTGTTGCTGGCGCCGATGCGCAGCTCGCCGGCCAGCGCGGCGCCGTCGACGCGGGCGCGGCGACCGAACTCGGCGTGGCGCTCCAGCAGTTCCTGCGCCAGCGGCAGCAGTTCGCGGCCGCGCGCGTTGAGGTGCAAGCGGCCACGCTGGCGGTCGAACACGGGCGTATCGAGTTGGCGCTCCATCTCGGCCAGCGCCATGCTGGCGGCGGGCTGGGTCAGGTGCAGGCGTTCGGCCGCCGCGCGCACGCTGCCGAGCACGGCGACCTGCACGAACACGTCGAGTTGGCGCGGACTGATGTTGACCATCAGATCACCTTATACATCCAATCAACAGTTCAAAGTTCTATTGATGGACCACCCCGCCGACAATGGCGGCTTGCCACGGAGTCCCCGATGAACACTTCCACCGCCGCCGTCCCCCACCCCACCCTGCGCAGCCGCGCGCCCGGCCTCGCGCTGGCCGTGGCGATCGGCGTGCTGGCGCTGCTGCTGGGGCGCTGGGTGCCGCTGATCGGCGGGCCGGTGTTCGGCATCGTGCTGGGCATCATCGTGCGCAACGTGTTCGCGCCGGATGCGCGCTTCACGCCGGGCATCCAGTTCGGCGGCAAGCAGGTGCTGCAGTGGTCGATCATCGCGCTGGGCTTCGGACTCAGCCTGACCCAGGTGGCGAAGACCGGGCTGGAGTCGCTGTGGGTGACCCTGATCACGATGAGCGTGGCGTTTCTCAGCGCCTGGCTGCTGGGGCGCTGGCTGGGCGTGCACGACAAGCTGAAGATCCTGATCGGCGTGGGCACGGCGATCTGCGGCGGCTCGGCGATCGCGGCGGTGACGCCGATCATCAAGCCGGACGACCACGACACCGCGTTCGCGTACGCCACCATCGTCAAGCTCACCCGCGCCACGCTGATCATCCCGATCTGCCTGGTGCTCGCCTTCGTGGTGGCGGCGCGCGAGAAGCGCCAGCATGCCCAGGCGGGCGATGCGGGCGGCTTCAGCCTGGCGCGCATCTTTCCGTGGTTCATCCTGTGGTTCGTGGTGGCCTCGGGCATCCGCACGCTGGGCCTGGTGCCGGTCGCGATCCAGCCGGCGCTGCACATGCTGGCCGAGTTCATGATCATCGTGGCGCTCACCGCGATCGGGCTCTCCGCCAACCTGCGCAAGATGGTCTCCAGCGGCGCGCGGCCGATCCTGCTGGGGCTGGGCGTGTGGATCGCGGTGGCGGTCAGCAG
>CALCWL010000270.1 GCA_937906285.1 uncultured Rhodanobacter sp.
ACCGTGGTGACGGTGCTGTCGGCAAACTGCGGATACAGCGGCAGCAGGGTCGCGCGTTGGATGCCGCGGCGGGCGAGGTCGCACAGCACCTGCTCGATCGAAGGTTCGCCATAGCGCATCGCCAGTTCCACCGGCGCGCCGTGCCAGCGTTCGGCCACCCGCGCCTGCAGGCGTCGACCGATCACCAGCAGCGGCGAGCCTTCGTCCCACCAGATCGAGCGATAGGCGGCGGCCGATGCCGCCGGGCGCGTGCGCAACACCAGCGAGACGATCAGCCGGCGCAGCGGCCACGGCACGTCGATGACATGGCGATCCATCAGGAACTGGTCGAGATAGCGCCTCACGTCGGCGACGTCGGTGGAGGGCGTGGAGCCGAGGTTCACCAGGATCAGGGCTTGGTAGGGCATCGATGGTTTTCCGGTGGAGGCAGGAAGCGGGTGCGAGGTGCGTTGCCGGTCACAAGGCGTCGAGATCGCCGAGCAGGGTTTCGGCCCGCCGCTGCACCTCGACGCGTTGCGCGGGCGGCATGCGCTCGAGCTGGCGCAGGGCCATGCCGAGACGCGGATGGGACGCCAGCTCGCGGCGATGGCGTTCCAGGAAGTCCCAGTACAACGCGTTGAACGGACAGGCGTGTTCGCCGGTGCGCTGATCGCGCCGGTAGCGGCAGCCCGCGCAGTAATCGCTCATCTTGTGAATGTAGTTCGCCGACGAAACGTAGGGCTTGGTGGCCAGCAGGCCGCCGTCGGCGAACTGGCTCATGCCCAGCGTGTTGGGCATCTCCACCCACTCGAAGGCATCGATGTAGATGCCGAGATACCAGCGGTGCACCTGCGCGGGGTCCAGGCCGGCCAGCAGCGCGAAGTTGCCGATCACCATCAGCCGCTGGATGTGGTGCGCATGGGCATGCTCCAGCGATTGCGTGATGGCTTGGTGCAGGCAGTTCATGCCGGTTTCGCCGGTCCAGAACCAGGCCGGCAGATCGCGCCGGTGGCCGAAGAAATTGGCCTCGGCGTATGCGGGCATGCGCGCCCAGTACACGCCGCGCACGTACTCGCGCCAGCCGAGGATCTGGCGGATGAAACCCTCGACCGCCGCCAGTGGCGCGCGACCCTCGCGCCAGCACGCTTCGGCGCGCTCGATCACCTCGCGTGGCGAAAGCATCTTGACGTTGAGCGCGAACGAGATCAGCGAATGGAACAGGCGCGTCGCCTGCGTGCTCATCGCGTCCTGGTAGTCGCCGAAATCGGCAAGCCCGTGGCGCAGGAAGGCATCGAGCTGGAGCAGCGCCTCGTCCCGGTTGAGCGGCCAGCGGAACGTCCCGGCCACGGGCGTGCCGAAGCTTTGCACGCCGGCGGCCACGATGCGCCGCCACAGCGCGCGGTGGTCGTGCGACGGTCGGGCATCGGCCGGTTCGCTCGGCGTACCCGGCCAGCGCTTGCGGTTGTCGGCATCGAAGTTCCATTGGCCGCCCACCGGCCGCCCTTGCCTGTCCAGCAACACCTGGTGCTTCGCGCGCATGTGCCGGTAGAACAGCTCCATCTTCCAGCGCCGCCGACCGGCAAAGAACGTCGCCACCTCGTCGCGCCGGGTCAGGAAGTGCTCGCTGTCCACCTGCCGGGCGGGGATGCGCAGGTGCTGCGCGTACTCTGCCAGCTGGCGATCCAGGCGCCACTCGTCCGGCGCCTGGTACTCGAAGGTGCTCGCGCGGTACTCCCCGATCAACTGGTCGAGGTTGGCCTGAATCGACTGACGGTTGGCCGCGTCGTCGATCGCGAGATAGCGCACGCGATGACCAGCTGCCTCCAGCCCACGGGCGAAGTCGCGCATGGCGGCGAAGATCGCCAGGATCTTCTGCGCGTGGTGGAGCACGTAATCCGTTTCCTGGCGGACTTCCATCAGCACGTAGAGCACGTCGGGATCGCTGGCCGCGAACCAGGAATGTTCGGGGTTGAGCTGGTCTCCCAGCAGCAGGCGCAGCATGGTCATGGTGCGCTGCCGTCCGGTTCAGCGTGCCGTGGGCGAAGTCGCCGCCCGGCGATGGCGCAGCATCGCGAGCAGCGCCACCAGGAGCACCGCCACCGCCAGCAGCAGGGCCACGCTGGCGGCCGCCTCCGCGCCGGCCAGGCCGGCGCTGCGCTGTTTCACGCACACCCCGACCAGGCCCCACAGCGCCGCCAGCGCATACCAGGGGTTGCCGCGCATGCGCACGATCATGGTCAGTACCAGCGCCGCGGCCAGCGCGAACAACACCAGCGTCCACGGCAGCATGTCCGCGACCGGCAACAGGCGGAACGCCACGATCACCTGGGCCACGTTGAGAAACACCGCCAGCGATACCCAGCCGGCATGCAGCGACAGCGGGATCCACTGCCACCATGGCCCGCGCGCGTGGCCGGCGGTGTCCGAGGCCTGCCAGGCGGCGGCGAGCAGGCACGCCAGGCTGGCCCAGATGACGAGCAGCGCGAGCCAGAACCACTGCTGCGAGAACACGATCATCCATGCCGAGGTCAGCGCGAAGCCGGCCGCCGTCAGGCCTCGGATACGGCGCAGCGCCGGCGTGGCGTGCCGCTCGAACAGCTGCCGCATGCCGAAGATCACGTCCAGCGCGAAGATCGGCCCCCAGATGGCGAACGCGTAGCCGGCGGCCACGATCAAGGTGGGATAGCGATCCGAGATCTCGCCATTGGTCGGGCCGAACACGCCGGCGTTGGACAACCAGGCGACCGCAGGCATCGCCCAGGCGAACAAGACGACGAGATATTTCATGGACATGCTCCGGCAAAACGATCGCTGTCGGCGCCATGCTCGGGCCAGCGCTGGGGCACCCGGCGGATCGCGGCCGGGTCGTAACCCATGGCTGATGCGCGATCGAGCATGGCGGCGTAGTCGGCCGCCGCCACCGTGGGCGTGCGGGAAAGGAACCAGAGGTAATCGCGCGCGTCACGCACCACCATCGCCTGGCTGCCATCGGGTTTCAGCCAGCCGACCAGGTAGCGGGCAGTCAGGAAGGCGAAAAAGCGCACGCGCCATTCGCCATGACCGCTGCCCTCGACCACGCTTGCAGTCGACTTGAACAGCTTTACCGGCGCGTCGAAGCGCCCGTGGCGCTGGCGCAGCCAGATGCAGATCGAGCCGTCGTCGTTGCGCCGGAAGGTTTCCACCGCGTTGTAGCCGTCGCGCTCGAAACGGGTGGTGATGGCAGCCAGCACATACCAGCGGCCCAGGTAGCGATCCACATCCGCGGTGTGCACCGGCCGGATCGGATCGAACTGACGCGCACGCACCGGCCACGCGGGCAGCATCCACGCAGCGAGGAGCGTCAGGACGACCAAGCGTTTCACCCAGGGCAACCTCGTCTGCTGCGATCAGGACCGCTACATGCAGCTCATACGGCGCACGTTCGCCTTTGGATGCCCGGTCGCACCAGGCGCGGTGCCAGCGACCTAGGAGCGGATATCGTTCCGGTACCGCCCCGCTCCGCTTGCCATGCCGGCGAACACGCCATCGCGGCGTATCCAGGCGTGGTACAGCGCCGCCGCCAGATGCAGCAGCACCACGGCGAACAGCGCCAGCGCCAGCCAGGTATGGGCCGTGCGCAGCACGGCGTATACCACCGGATCGTGCGGTGCGATCGCCGGCAGGCTGAATCCGCCGAACATGGTCACCGGATAGCCGCCAGCCGACACCATCGCCCAGCCCACCAGCGGCATGACGAACATCAAGGCGTACAGCAGGATGTGCGAGGCCCGGGCGGCAGCCTTCTGGATGGCCGGCAGCTCGGCCGGCAACGCTGGTGGCGGATGGCGCAGGCGATTGGCCAGGCGCACCACCACCAGCAGCAGGATCGCGATGCCCAGCGGGCGATGCAGGCTGACCAGGGCGGGACGCAGGCTCAGCGAGGCGACCATGCCGACGCCGACGAAGAGCATCGCCAGGATCGCCAGCGCCATCGTCCAGTGCAGCAGGCGGGCGAGCAGATTGAAATGGGTGGAGCTGCCGGCGCGGTTCATCGGTCCGACTCCCGTTTCGCGGCGTGGCCGGTGGCGGCGGCAGCCTCGCCGCTGGCGATGTCGTGCTCGCGGCGGTTGAACGACACCGAGTAGACGGCCGAACGCGCCGCCAGGATCGGATCGTCGGACGCCTCCACGCCGGTGGGCAGCACCAGCGGATCGTAGTTGATGTCGCGGCATGCGCCGGTGGCCTGCGCGCTGCTGCTTTCCACCACCACGGTGCCGAGCGTGACCCGCGGGCGATCCTCCGGCCAGCTCTGCGACGGATTCACCGGGTCGCCGGGCTGCGCCAGCGTCACCACCATGTCCCAGCGCAGATCGCCCTTGGCCAGCCGCGCCGCGAGATCCTCGGCCAGGTAATCGGCATCGGCCCGGTTGCGCTGTTCCGGCGTCATCTCGGCAAACGGGGTTTGCGGCTGCATCGACCAGCGCACGTTGCGCACGTCGCCCGCGCGGTTGACGAAGCGAAAGGTGTCGACGCCGTTGAACGTGGTGTTCGCCCAGCTGGTGGACCATGGTGCGTGGGCGGCCCAATCCGCGAAACGGGCAAACTCCGGATGCGCCCTGGCAAACGCCGCCTGGCGCGCCGGGTCCGGCTTGCCGGTGGCAGGATCGGGCGTGTTGGCGCGGGTCTGCTCGTAGAACGCCTCGACCGAGGACACGCCGAAGAACGGAAAGCTGTTCATCGCCATGCGCCATTGCTGGCCGTCGTCGCTGTCGAGCCTGAGCGCCATGCTGCGCACGCGCGCCTTGGCATCCAGGCCATAAGGCGAGCCGCCGCCGATCGACAACCTGCCGACGAACGGCGTGCGCACCGGCGCGAACAATCGCGCGCTCGACAGCGCCGTTCCCTGTCCGTTGCCCTCGAAGTAGCCGGCCACGCAGACGCCCTTGGCGTGAGCCCGGCGAAACCCGCGCCAGACCTGGCCGTTGGCGGTTTCGATCGCGTTGGTGAAACGTTGCGACGTGAG
>CALCWL010000271.1 GCA_937906285.1 uncultured Rhodanobacter sp.
TGGTGCAGCGTGGTGTTCGTGAACGTGCTGTTCTTCCCGCAGCACTTCCTGGGCTTGGCCGGCATGCCGCGGCGCATCCCGGATTACAACGTGGCATTCGCCAACTTCAACATGGTCAGCTCGATCGGTGGCTTCCTGTTCGGCGCCTCCCAGCTGATTTTCCTGGGCGTGGTGATCCACTGCGTGTTCTTCTCGAAGAAGAAGGCCACCGACCGCGTGTGGGAAGGCGCCAAGGGGCTGGAGTGGACCGTGCCTTCGCCGGCGCCGCACCACACCTTCTCGGTGCCGCCGGTGATCCATGACGAAGAGCTGGCGCACGGCAACGTGCACGCCTGATCGGCGAGGAAGCCGTGGAAATGACGCAGCCGGTTGACGACATCCACGCCGCGGACCAGCGCCGCGGCGTGCGCCGCACGGTGAAGATCCTGGTCGCGGTGGTGATCGGCTTCTATCTGCTGGCGTTCCTGCAGATCCTGCTGATGAAATAGCCGCGCCAGCACCTTTCCACTTCAATCACCCGGGTCGGCACGACCGGCAGGCAGGTCCCCGAGCGACATGGCGGGGCAAAGTCATCAAGAGAAATCCACGGGGTCTCAGCATGGGTCAGCAACACGACGTTTACTTTGTACCGGCCAAGAGCTACTGGCCGATCGTCGCCGCGGTCGTCATGTTCATCTTCATGTTCGGCGCCGGGCACTGGCTCAACGCCGAGCCGGGCGCGACCGGTTTCGGCAAATCGGTATTCGTCCTCGGCGTAGTCGGCGTGCTGGGGATGTTCTTCGGCTGGTTCCGTTCGGTCATCCGCGAATCGCTGGCCGGTGACTACAACCACCAGGTCGATACCTCGTTCCGCATGGGGATGATGTGGTTCATCTTCTCCGAGGTGATGTTCTTCGGTGCCTTCTTCGGCGCCCTGTTCTACATCCGCATGTTCTCGGTGCCGTGGCTGGGCGGCGAGGGCCACGGCGTGCTGACCCACCAGTTCCTGTGGAGCGACTACACCGCGGCCTGGGGCGCCAACGGCGGCAACGGCCCGGCGAAGATCGGCGGTGCGTTCGAGACCGTGCCGGCCTGGGGGCTTCCCCTGCTGAACACCCTCATCCTGCTGACTTCCAGCGTCACCGTGACGATCGCCCACCATGCGCTGCGCGCCGGGCACCGCGGCCGGATACTGCTGTTCCTGGGCCTGACCGTGCTGCTGGGCGCCACCTTCCTGTACTTCCAGGCACACGAGTACATCGAGGCGTACCACGAGCTCAACCTGACCCTGGGCAGCGGCGTCTACGGCTCGACCTTCTTCATGCTGACCGGCTTCCACGGACTGCACGTGACCCTGGGCACGATCATGCTGGCGGTGATCTGGCTGCGTGTACTGAAGGGCCACTTCAGCAAGGACCATCACTTCGGCTTCGAGGCGGTGGCCTGGTACTGGCACTTCGTCGACGTGGTGTGGCTGGGGTTGTTCATGTTCGTCTATATCCTCTGAGCGTCGTTTCGCGCTCGGTTGAGCCGGCCCGCCACTGGCGGGCCGGTTCGTTTCCGGGCGGCGAAATGCTGCGGGTAAGGCTGGCGAGGGCGAGGCTCATGCCTCCCCGCCAGCCACGGACCGTCCTGTTTGCATGCCGGACCCGCCGAATCCTCCCGCTGTTGCCTGATCTGTGACGTGGATGCTTGTAAACCAGGTAGGTTTCGTGTATAGGTGCATGCCCGCCGCCAGGCGGGGGACGCGCGCCAGGCGGCGCCGCCGGTTCGCCATGCTGGTTGGAGTGGCAAGGGTTCGGGGGATGGAGATGTTTCGTTTTTTGCGTCGTAAAGCCAACCGCTGGCTCTTGCTGCTGGCGGCCGTGGACATGGTGCTGCTGGGCTTTTCGCTCAACGCCGCCATGTACCTGCGCTATTTCAACCAGCCCGCCGACCTGGCGCAGTTCTCGCATCACATGCCGGAGCGCTCGCTGGCGTTCGCCGTGATCATGCTGCTGGCGATGGTTGCCCTCGGTCACTATCAGTCGCACATGCGCACGAGCTGGTTCGGCGTGCTGGCGCGCCAGAGCGTGGGTTTCGTGCTTGGTGGCGTAGGCGTCTTCATCATGTATTACCTGCTGCCGCAGGCCTATGTCGGCCGCGGCGTGCTGATCATTGCGCTGGTGTTGTCCTTTGCGCTGATGATGGGGTTCCGGCTGGTGTTCTTGCGCCTGGTGGACGCAGTGGTGTTCCAGCGCCGGGTGCTGATCCTGGGTGCGGGCAAGCGCGCCTCGCAGATCCAGACGCGCATGCGCCGCCACGCCGACCGGATCGGCTTCAATGTGCTCGGTTTCGTGCCGCGGGAGGGCGAGGAAGTGCAGGTGGGCACGATGTCCCTGGTGCGCCCCGAGGGTTCGCTGGTGGACTGGGCGCTGCATCGCCAGGTGGACGAGATCGTGGTGGGCGTGGACGACCGGCGCGGCGGGCTGCCCATGCGCGACCTGCTGGAGTGCCGCCAGAACGGCATCGACGTGACCGACCTGGCGACGTTCTTCGAGCGCGAGTCCGGCCGCGTGCAGCTGTCGCTGACCGACCCTTCCTGGCTGGTGTTCTCCGGCGGTTTCGACGCCACCCCGCTGCGTCGCTTCAGCAAGCGCTGCTCCGATCTGCTGATCGCCGCGCTGGTGCTGCTGCTGACCTGGCCGCTGATGCTGCTGGTGGCGCTGGCTATCCGGATCGAGTCCGGCGCCGGCCAGCCCATCCTCTACCGGCAGGAGCGCGTCGGCGCGCGCGGCAAGACGTTCCAGCTGATCAAGTTCCGCAGCATGCGCACCGACGCGGAGCTGGACGGCATCGC
>CALCWL010000272.1 GCA_937906285.1 uncultured Rhodanobacter sp.
TGCGTGGCTTGCCATGCCTCGGCCTGATGGCTGTAGAGCTGCTCGATGCCGCGCGTGCGAAGCGCCCTTGCCAGCTCGGGCGGCAGATCCTCGGGCAACGGCGCGAACGTGCCCTCCCGACCGGGCACCACGAAGGCGCCGGTGATCCGAGCGGCGTAGCGCTTCGACAGCCGCCGGGCGAGGCTGCGACCGTCGCCCGGGCCGCCCGGCACGAGGTCGTCGGTGGCGTAACGGTCGGGTAGTGCATTCATCGGCTGGCTCCGCGCGAGGGTCCGCGGATTAAGCCGCGCGCACGTCTCACCGGGTGAGATGGCGCTCGGTGGCCACGATGCGGCGACCTGGCGTCAGGCGAGCTGCGCGGCGGTCGACCGGCGGCGTTCGCGCCAGTGCGGCACCTCGGCCCAGCCGTCCCGCGGTGGCTCGCCGGCCAGCGCGCGGCGCAGTTCGTGGCGATCGAGATGGGGCGCGAACTGCTGGATGAAGGCCAGCGTGTACTCCCGCGGCACGCTGTCCCGGCGCAGCACCACCCAGGTCGTGCACGGCGCGAATAACGCGTCGGCGGGCAGTGCGTGCAGGTCGGCGTCGCCGGGCTGCATGGCCATCTCGGCCAGGATGCCCACGCCCATGCCGGCGCGCACGTAGGTCTTGATCAGGTCGGCGTCGCCGGCGGTCATGGCGATTTGCGGTGACAGCCCGGCCTCCTCGAACGCGCGACGCAACGAGGACTCCGGCCGCAACGAGGAGTCGTAGCTGATCAGCGGCAAACCCGCCAGCTCCGCCAGTGTGGGCGGCTTGGCCCGCAAGGCGAGCGGATGGTCGCGCGGGGTGACGATCATCCGTTGCCAGCGATAGGCGGCGAACGCCATGCCGGCGGCCGGCGCGCCGCCGGCGCTGCTGATGATGGCCAGGTCGACCTGACCGGCTTCGAGCCGGGCCAGCACGTCGGCGTCGCGGGTCGGCTCCAGATGCACGCTGACCTGGGGAAAGCTGGCATTGAGCGCGGCGATTGCCGCGGGCAGGGCGAAGCGGGCCTGGGTATGCGTGGTGGCGATGCGCAGCTCCCCGCGGGCCTCGTTGCGCAGGTTCGCGGCGATCGCGCGGATGTTGGTCGCCTCGGCCAGGATCACCCGCGCGCGCTCGATCACCTGTTCGCCCGCGTGGGTCACCGCGTCCAGGCTCTTGCCCTTGCGCACGAACAGCTGGAAGCCCAGCTCGTCCTCAAGCTGGCGCAGCTGCTTGCTGAGCCCGGGCTGGGTGGCGTGCACGCGCTCGGCGGCCAGGGTGATGTTGAGGCCCGAATCGGCGATGGCGACGAGATGGCGCAGTTGGGTGAGCGTCATGGGCGGGAATCCGTGGGCGATGGTCGGGGGATGGATGGCCGATGCAGTCGCGCATACATCGTGCAATCCCCCGCGCGCGGGTGCGCCGGAGTTTCGGCTGGTCGCCGCGAATGCCCTTGTCGGTCGAGTGACGTGCTTTCATATTGGACGTCTATACGTCCATTTGTCATGTATGTCAATCGTGGCGCCGGTCATGCCGTCGCGGCATAAGCACCAAGACACAAATCATTTGTGGCGCCGTAGGCAGCTCCGTAGCGTAGGCGAACCTTTTGCTCCGGCCCGTCCCGCGCATGAAGCTCTACCCGATCTTTGCCTCGTTGTCGCAGCGCGCCGTGCTGGTGGTGGGTGGCGGCGCCGTGGCCGAGCGCAAGGTGGCGGCGCTGCTCGAGGCGCAGGCGCAGGTGACGGTGAACGCGCCAAGCCTCACGCCGCGCCTGCAGCGCTGGGCGCGGCAGGGCCGCATCGCCCATCGCGCCGACCCCTTCTGCGAGAGCTGGCTGGAGCGCGTATGGCTGGTAGTGGCGGCCACGCCCGATCGCGAGATCAACGCGCTGGTGGCGAGCCTGGGCGAGTTGCGCCGGATTTTCGTCAACGTGGTCGACGACGCGGTGCTGTCCTCTTTCCACGTGCCGGCGGTGATCGACCGTGCGCCGCTGACCATCGCGATCTCCAGCGGCGGCGAGGCACCGATGCTTGCGCGCCTGCTGCGCGAGCGGCTGGAGGCGCTGCTGGATGACTCGCTGGGCGCGCTGGCCCGGTTGATGGCGCGACTGCGCCCCCGCATCCGCGCCCGTTTCCCCGCGCCGGCGGCGCGACGCGCCTTCTACGAGACCCTGCTGGCCGGGCCGGTGGCGCAGTTGCTGCGCCGGCAGCGCGATGGCGAAGCGCACGCGCTGGCGGAGCAGGCGCTCGCCGATGCGCCGCTGCAGGCGCAGGGTTCGGTGGCGCTGGTGGGCGCCGGTCCCGGCGATCCGGGCCTGCTCACCCTGCGCGCCTTGCGCGCGCTCAACGAGGCGGACGTGATCCTGCACGACCGGTTGGTCGGCGCCGGCGTGCTGGCTCTGGCCCGGCGCGATGCCGAGCGGATCGAGGTCGGCAAGCAGGCCGGCCGCCACCACACCACGCAGGATGCGATCCACGCCTTGCTGCTGGAACACGCGCGTGCCGGCAAGCGCGTGGTGCGACTGAAGGGCGGCGATCCGTTCGTGTTCGGCCGCGGCGGCGAGGAGCTGGAGTTCCTGCGCGCCCACGCGATTCCATATGAAGTGGTGCCCGGCATCACTGCCGCGGTGGCCTGCGCGGCTTACTCGGGCGTGCCGCTGACCCATCGCGAGCATGCCCAGTCCGTGCGTCTCGTCACGGCGCACTGCCGCGATTCCGGCGACACGCCGGACTGGCGGGCGCTGGCCCAGGAGGGGCAGACCCTGGCGGTCTACATGGGCGTGAGCGAACTGGCGACGCTGCAGGCACGGCTGATCGAACACGGCCGCGCCGCCGCCACGCCGTTTGCCCTGGTGGAGAACGGCTCGCTGCCGAACCAGCGCGTGGTCTGCGGCGTGCTGGGCAACCTCGCCGAGCGTACCGCGGCCCATGCGGTGGGCTCGCCGGCGCTGCTGATCCTGGGCGAAGTGGCTGCATTGGCGCCATCGCTGGCCTGGTTCGGCGCCGCGCCGTTGGGCGCTACCGTGCACGCCTTGCCCAGCGCCGTCGCGGCGCGCGACGAAGTGCTCGCCGCCATTCACCGGGCAGCCTGTTGACCGATCCCGAATCGGCGCATGATCGGCCTTCGTCCGTGCGCCTGTTGCCATCACACGTTCGAATATCCGAGGAGACTCCCATGATCTACGACAACATCCTGGACACCATCGGCCGCACGCCGATCGTGAAGCTGCACCGCCTGGCACCCGGGCACGTCAGCATCTACGTGAAGATCGAGGCGTTCAACCCGGCCGGTTCGGTGAAGGACCGGCTCGCGCTGGCGATCATTCTCGACGCCGAGCAGCGCGGCACGCTCAAGCCCGGCCAGACCGTGGTGGAAGCCACTTCCGGCAACACCGGCGTGGCTTTGGCGGCGGTGTGCGCGGCGCGCGGCTATCCGTTCGTGGCGGTGATGTCCGATACCTTCTCGCTCGAACGGCGCAAGCTGATCCGCGCCTACGGCGGCAAGGTGGTGCTCACCCCCGGCGCCGCGCGCGGCACCGGCATGGTGGAGAAGGCCGCCGAACTGGCCAAGCAACACGGCTGGTTCCTCGCCGACCAGTTCGAGAACCCCGCCAACCCCGCCTACCACCGCCAGACTACTGCCGCCGAGGTACTCGGCGACTTCGCCGGCCGGCGGCTGGATTACTTCGTCAGTGGCTGGGGCACCGGCGGCACGCTCACCGGCGTGGGCGAGGTGCTGAAAGTGGCGCGGCCGCAGGTCAAGGTGATCGGCGCCGAACCGGCGGTTGCCTCGCTGCTCGGTGGCAAGGAATGGCAGCCGCACAAGATCCAGGGCTGGACGCCCGACTTCGTGCCGGCGGTGCTCAACGCCAAGGTGGTCGACTGGATCGTCACCGTCGACGACGTCGTGGCGCGCGACACCGCCCGGCAACTGGCGCAACGCGAAGGCATCTTCACCGGCCTGTCCTCCGGCGGCACGCTGGCCGCGGCGCTTGAAGTGGCCAGGGACGCGCCCGCCGGATCGGTCCTGCTCGCGATGCTGCCGGACACCGGCGAACGCTACCTGTCGACCTTCCTGTTCGAGGGCGTCAACGAGGGTTCCGACGAAGTTTGAGTGCGGCTGCATGGCAACCGGGGCTCGCGCCCCGGGGTGCCTCGTCGGATACTCTGCTTCGATCGATCCGGGGGGCGACGATGCACAAGAACCGACTCGAGGCGTTCAGCGACGGCGTGCTCGCCATCATCATCACCATCATGGTGCTGGAGATGAAGGTGCCGCACGGCGAGACGCTGGCGGCGCTGCTGCCGATGGCGCCGGTATTCCTCAGCTACGTGCTGAGCTTCGTCTACGTCGGCATCTACTGGAACAACCACCACCACATGCTGCAACTGGCCGGGCCGGTCAGCGGTGCGGTGCTGTGGGCCAACCTGCACCTGCTGTTCTGGCTGTCGCTGCTGCCGTTCGCCACCGGGTGGATGGGCGAGAACCACTTTGCGCAGGGGCCGACGGCGCTGTACGGCGTGGTGCTGCTGATGGCAGCGCTGGCGTATTGGGTGCTGCAACGTGCGCTGATCCGCGCCGAGGGCGGGACCTCCGCGCTGGCCCGCGCCGTGGGCGGGGACTGGAAAGGCAAGCTTTCGCCGGTGATCTACGCCAGCGCCATCCTCGTCTCGTTCCAGGCCACGTGGATCGCGCAGCTGCTGTATGGCGCGGCCGCCATGCTGTGGCTGGTGCCGGACCGGCGCATCGAACGGGTGGTGGAGCGCGCGCCGCGCTGAAGGTCGGGATCGTGCGTCGATCTTCGATGCCCCGCGTGCGCCGGTGCAGCAGCTATCGTCAGGGTTCGCGCGACGCCGCTTCCGGTCGGTACTTCACGTGGTCGATGAACGCGCGCAGCTTCGGCGTCATCTGGCGGCGGCCGGGATGGTAGAGAAACATGCCCGGCGCCGTCGACGCAAAGTGCTCCAGCACCTGCACGAGTTTTCCCGTGCGCAGCAGTTCGGCGGCGATCGGCTCCGGCACCTGGGCCAGGCCCACGCCTTCCACGGCGGCGCCCAGCATGGTGGGGAAGTCATTGGCGATGAACGGACCTGACACCGTCGCCTCGGTCGCGCGGCCGTCGTCATCGAGCAACCACGGCGCGAGTGCGCCGCTGGATCGCCGCAAGCGCAGACACGCATGCCGGCCCAGATCGTCCTGACGCTCGGGCCGGGGAGTCTGCGCAAAATAGGCGGGGCTGCCGACGACGATGAGGCGGAACGGCGGCGTCAGTCGCACGGCGACCATGTCCAGCGGCACGTGCTGGCCGAAGCGGATGCCGGCGTCGAAGCCGTCGGCCGCGAGGTCGACCAGCTTCTCGTCGGCGGCCAGCTCCACCTCCACTTCGGGAAAGGCGCGGCAGAACGAGGCGATCAGCGGCTCCAGCAGGACCGGCACCACGGCGCGAGGCACCGCCAGGCGCAGGCGTCCCGCCGGGCGCTGTCCGAGATCGCGCGCGACCTCGCCGGCAGCGACCAGCTCCTCGAACGCGGGCTGGGCGCGCGCCAGGAATCGTTCGCCTGCTTCGGTCAGGCCGACGCTGCGCGTGGTGCGCACGAACAGCGCCGTGCCTACGCGATCCTCAAGGGTGCGCACCGCCTGGCTGATCGCTGACGGGGTCACCCCGAGTTCCGCCGCGGCCCGGCGAAAACTCAGGTGCCGCGCCACGCCGAGGAACGCCTCCACGCCGTCCAGCGCGCCTTGTCTGACTGTGAAGTTTTTCTTCATGGGGTGGTCGCGTTGTGGCGGATAGTCGCTGGCAACGGGCGGTGCAAGCATGAACGCAGCGCCGCAGCCATGCCGGGCGCACAGGAGACTACATGCCGCCGCAAATCATTTTCCAACTGCAACTCGTGCTGGGCTATGTCGCGTGGTTGTTGTGCTTCAGGGTTTACCTCTGGCCGAGGCTCCGCTCGATGGACCGGTTCGAGGCGCAACGCGCGATCGCCACGCTGCACAGTTTCCGTTTCTTCGGGCTTGCCTTCGTCGTTCCGGGCGTCGTCGGCCCGCATCTGCCTGCCGGCTTTGCGGCGTTCGCCGCGTACGGTGACTTCGCCACGGGCGTGCTGGCGATCCTGGCGCTGCTTGCCGCCGGCATGCGCAGCCTGTTCCGGGTCCTGGTGATCGCCTTCAACCTGGTCGGCACCGTCGACCTCGTCCTCGACTACTGCCACGCCGTCCGTCTCGGCCTTCCGGAGCTGGCCGGACAACTGGGCGCCACCTATGCGATCCCGATCCTCTACGTTCCCCTGCTGATGATCACGCACATCGCAGCCTTCCATCTGCTTTTGCACCCCGCGCATGGCGGTGGCGATGCACGGGCGCCCGCAGGCGAGGGCGGGTAACGCTTCCGGCGGCAACGACTTGAGCCGCTGCACCTGGACCCGGCGGCCAGCGATGGTTCCGGACCGATGCCTCGGGCGGGTGACGGCAAGGTTGGCCGGATCGGTCCGCTCCCGGTCCGTCGGGGTGCTCGTTGGCAAGGGTGCGGCCGCCTAGAGTGACGACTCCCCACGATGGAGTCACCCCATGTCCGATACCCCCGCCTTGCTGGTCATCGACGTGCAGCAATCGTTCCTGCACGCGCCGTACTGGCGCGAAGACGATGTGCCGACGTTCCGCGAGAAGCTGCTGCAGCTGATCGACGGCGCGAGCGCCCGCGGCTGGCCGATCGTGCGCATCCTGCACGAAGAGGCCGCCGGTCACTTCAGCGTGGCGTCCGGGCTGGTGCAGCCGATGGCGTGGGTGCCGCCGGCGCACGAGGCGGTGTTTCGCAAGCAGGTGCACAACGCGTTCACCGGCACCGGCCTGCAGGCGTGGTTGCGCGAGCGCGGTATCGGCCGCGTCATCATCAGCGGCATCCGCAGCGAGCAATGCTGCGAGACGACCGCCCGGGTCGCTTCCGATCTCGGCTTCGACGTCGACTATGTCACCGAGGCCACGCTGACCTTTCCGATGGTCCACGTCGGCAGCGGCACTCGCTACGATGCGCAGGACATCAAGCAACGCACGGAACTGGTTCTGGATGGACGTTTTGCCCGCATCCGCACCGTCGATGACGTCCTCGCCGATCACTGAGGTGTGCTTCGTGCTGCCGCCGGACCTGATCCTGCTGGATCTGGCCGGCGCGGCCGACGCCTTTCGCATTGCCGCCGCGATGGGCTTGCCGGTGCGCCTGCGGCTGATGGCGCCGGTGGTGGCGGGCGCGGCGGCACCGACCGCGCTCGGCGTGGGCCTGGCCGGCGTCGAGCCGCTGCCGGCGAAACTGCCTGACCACGTGCTGATCGTGGTGTGCGGCGCCACCGGCAGCGCCGCACGTTTGCTTTCGTCGGCAGCGGGCAAGACCCTGGTGGCCTGGTTGCGAAGCCATGCCGCCGCGGGCCGGCCGCTGGCCTGCGTCTGTTCCGGTGCGCTGCTGGCCGCCGCCGCCGGCCTGCTCGATGGCCGGCGCTGCACCACGCATCACAGCCTGCTCGACGAGCTGCGCCAACTGGCGCCGACGGCGGAGGTGCTGGACAGCCGCGTCTTTGTCGAAGACGACGACGTCTGCACCAGCGCCGGCATCACCGCCGGCATCGACCTCGCGCTGCACCTGATCGCCAAACTCGGCTCGCCGCGGCTGGCCGCCGCCGTGGCGCGGGAAATGGCCGTCTACATGCGCCGCGCCGCCGGCGACCCGGCGCTGTCGCCGTGGCTGGAAGGGCGCAACCACATGGACATGGCGATCCACCGCGTGCAGGACGCGCTGCTCAACGCGCCCGCGCAGGACTGGCCGCTGGCGCGGCTGGCCGACATCGGCCACCTCAGCGTGCGCAGCCTCACGCGCCACTTCCGCGAAGCCAGCGGCATGTCGGTCAACCGCTACCACGCGCGCCTGCGGATCGCGCTGGCGCGACAGGCGCTGGCCCATGGCGACTCCGTGGAGCGCGCGGCCGAGCGCGCCGGCCTGGCTTCGGCGCGACAGCTGCGCCGCTTGTGGGCGGCGCATGCCGACGACCGTCCGGCGTCGGTGCGGCCGCGCGCTTGAGCCTGCCTAGAGCAGGCTTTCCAGCGGCAGCAGCTTGAGCATCTGCACCTCGACCCGACGGCCGGTGGTGGCGCCGGGGTCGTGGTCGTAGGTCACCGGCTTGCCGTGTTCGGCGGCCTGCCATTGCATGGCGCCGCCGTGCGCCGAGCCGTCCTGCTTCAGGGTCACGCGGTAGGCGTGTTCGGGCAGCGTGGCGCTGTCGAAGAACGCGGTGACCGCCGCGGCCAGCGGCGGGCAGTCGACGATGATGCCCATCTCGGTGTTGAGCAGTTTCGAGCGGGCGTCCATGTTCATCGAGCCGATGAACACCTTCTGGCGATCCACCACGATGGCCTTGGCATGCAGGCTGACGCCGGAGGAGGTGCCGCCGGCGGTGGCCGGTTGCGGCGCACCGGCCGCGGCTTGCAGTTCGAACAATTGCACGCCGCTTTCCAGCAGCGGGCGGCGATAGCGCGAATAACCCGAGTACACGATCGGCTCGTCGTTGGAGGCCAGCGAGTTGGTCAGCACCTTCACTGCCACGCCGCGTTTGGCCAGCGCATCGAGATAGGCCGTGCCGCGCTCGCCGGGGATGAAGTAGGGCGAGATCAGCAGCAACTCGTGCTGCGCGCCGTCGGCCATCGCCTTGATGTCCGGGCCGATGCGCAGCTCGGGCTGGTCCCCGGCCGCCTCGATCTTGGCCGGCTGGTCGGCCACCAGCGTGGCCGGCCCCCAGAACCACTGGCCCTTGCGGTCGGCGGACGCGCCGTAGGGTAGGGCGTCCAGCGTGGCCTGCGCGTAATCCGATTGCGCGAACGCGCGCGCATCGTGCGCCAGTTCGACCCGCAGTTTCGCCAGGTCGACGTGATCGGCGTGCTTGCCATGGAACGCCTTCGCCGGATAGGCCGCGTCGCAGTTCCAGTACTCGTCGAAGGCATGCGAGGCCTGCGGTACCACCGGCCCGATCGCGATCAGGTCGAGGTCGCGGAAATGGGTGTCCTCGCCCGCGTCGAAGTACGCATCGCCGATGTTGCGCCCGCCGACGATCGCCACGTTGCCGTCGGCGATGAACGACTTGTTGTGCATGCGCCGGTTCAGCCGGTGCGTGTCGAGCAGGAACTGGGCGGCCTTGGAGAGCACCGACGGCTTCTTCGTGGCGAACGGGTTGAACAGGCGCACCTCGATGTTCGGGTGGGTATCCAGCGCGTCGAACAGGTCGATCGCCTGGCTGGCGTTGATGTCGTCCACCAGCAGGCGCACGCGCACGCCGCGGTCGGCCGCGGCCAGCAGGCGCTGCGCCATCAGCCGGCCGGTCGCGTCGTTTTCGAAGATGTAGTACTGCAGATCCAGCGCATGCTGCGCATGGTCGGCCAACGCGACGCGGCTCATCAATGCATCGGTGCTGCGGATCAGCAGGCGGAAACCCGACTGGTCCTGGTGCTTGGTGGTTTCCGCGTGCACGTAGCGCGCCGCCGGCGTGCCCACGGTCGGTGGCAACGCCTTCGACACCGGCTTGACCACGGGCGCGGGCGGCGAGCAGGCCGCCAGGGCCACGCCGAGCAACACCGCGCCAAGCACTCTCATGAGTCGCCGCATGTTCACCCGCCTTCTGCTGCGTGCCGATCACGGCTTCGCGGCCATCGTTCACCGCCAGCGACGTACTTTGCGAAGACGGTCGTGAAATCCATGCGACTGCGGAGGCTCGCCTCTGATCCGGGTACTCGGCTTTCCGTCTCTCGCTTATCCCCAGCTCGACAACGGCGTGGCGCCGGGCGCAAACATCCCCTGCGGCCCGAAGTGGAACATGCGAGAGCGGTCGCGTACGTAGTCGTGGCCTTTTTCGGCGAGCACGGACCGGTTCAGTTCTTCATACCAGCGCTGCACCGTGGTGGCGTCGGTGAGCAGCAGGAAAGTCCAGTCGGGGAACACGACGGTGACGGGTTCGTCGCCGTGCCAGGCGAACTGCGCCTCCGCGCCATGCTGCACCATGTCGGCACCGATCAGCTGGTTCAACGAGCTGCGGATGCGCTCGAACTCCATGTCCGGGAGCAGCGGGGTGAAGTTCTTGACGCCGTGGAGTTGGCCTTCATGGCGCCGGTTGTCGGTTTCCCTGCCGCGAACGATCACGTCCTTCAGATCGTAGTCGCCGTGGATGTAGACCCAGCCCTTGCCGACGTGGTCGAGCTGCAGGCAGCCGTAGTGGCGGGATGCGGGATCGACGTCGACACGCCAGCGCCACTCGGCCGAGCAGGCGGCGGGGCGTCCCACGCCCCACGCCGCCCAGCTTTCCGGACGCTGCGGATCGCCCATGGCCGGCATCTTGTTCTCGGCCGCCAGGTAATGCATGCCGTCGTGCCAGGCCTTCATCGCCTTGTCCCGCTTGGCCGGCTTGAAGGCCCCGGGATGCATGCCCGGGTGCACCACCAGCCCGGCGATGACGTAGTCCTGTTTCACCATGCGCCCCGCCACCGAGCGCATGAGGCCCGGCGGATTGACGTCGGCGGTCTTGGCTTTCACCAGGGCCGGTTTGGGGTAGTAGCCGGGCACGCCCACATAGCGCAGCGAATCCTCGTTGGTATGCCGCACCAGCAGGATGACCTTGCGCTCCCGCGCCACCATGAGGAACTTCTGCAGGTCGATGCCGCGCATGCCGATGCCGATACCCATGTTCGTCGTCCTTGTGTCGTATGGATGGGGGGAGTGTACGAGTTTTGAAGTTCAAGATCGAAGCAAAAAGCCCCGGCGACGAGGTTCCGGCCTCGGCACACAAGGCTTTCTTGCCTGTAGGGGGAACGATGGAACCCCAGCGTTGGCACTTTTTCGCGCGATGCCGAAACAGAAAGTCCCGCCATCGGCGCTGTCTGCTCCGACGACGATGTCGGGAAGGCCGGCGTCGAGGTTTTTCTGCCCGGTGACGGGGCCGCGACCTCCAACCGCGATGCGGGGCATCCTGACCACGAAAGCGCGAAGCCTTTCGCATTGCCATGGAACGTGAGCCTCTTCGCACTCCTGCGTTATGCTCGGCCGGTATTCCGGGGGGAATGGATGACCATGAAACGCTGGCCGATGGCCGCCGCCGTCATCTGCATGGCCGCTGCAGGCTGCAGCAGGACCGATGCGGAAGCACCGTCAAACACCCGCCGACCGCAGCAGGCCGGCGCGACCAACCCACTCGCCACCGCCGGCCACCTCGCCGGTATCGAAGCAGCCGGCCTGACCGGCGATCAACGCGCGATGCAAGGCCACGTCGACGCGATGCACAAGGACATGATGCGCTCCATGCATCTGCCCGACCCCTCCCGCCCGATCAACCACGAAGCCGCCCGCACCGCTGTGCGCCCGCTGCAAGGCGTGCAATCCAGCGTCTGGCTCGACCGCAGCAACCTGCTGGTGATGGTCGGCGGCGGCCAATACCGCAGCATGACCACCATCGACCGCATCTGCCTCGCCCTGGAACCGCTGGGCGACACGCTGGGTGTGGTGGTCAATGTGCAAGACGTGACAGCGACCACGTCGGAAGGCGCGGATACGTTGTCGCGGAATTGCCAGCTGGGGGTGGGGGAGCGGGCGATGCTGCAGCAGAAGCGGCAGGTGGATGTGCTGGATCCGGAGATGAGGCGGGTGTTTAGGGCGCAGCAGAATGACTGGTGAGTAGCTTCGGCTTCGCACACCCCGTTTGAGCATCACTACACGCAAGGCACATCGGGAAGCTTTCCTGCAAGAATGCCGCTACACCTATCCCGAAGAGGGGAAGATGCTGGCGCCGAGCGGCGCCAGCATCTTCATACACTTCAGCTGGGACTGCTGCTTTCGGGCGGTTGAGGATCGTTGGCTGCGGATGGGCGGTCGTCCGCGATCCAGATCTTCCAAGCTTTGAGCCCATAGTTTTTGGCCCAAAGTACTTCACCGGTCCTCTTATCCGTGCGATAGGGCCGGTAGATATAGTGGCCCTGATCTGCACTCTGCCCCGGCGGAGGCGGGGTTTCGCTACTTTTTGCGTTCATTTCACAACTCCAGTACGCCGAGTCGTGAACACGTCCGTCTATGCCTTCCTACCCTTGTCAATGCGAATTGCTGCATGTACCTTGGCAGGCGCACTACGGGAAAGACCTCTAGTCGGGACGTCCTTCGTGCATGGCAGTTTTCAGCAATCTGCCATTCCTCCAAGGCTGGAAGTGTTGACGCACTTTCAGCCTTTTTATTAGCACCAAATCTTGTGGTTGCAAGCAAAGCAAAGTACAAGATGTTGCTATAACGAGGATCACTGACTTTCACGTTAACCGGGGCGTGGGCCGAAGTAAAGTACCCGGAGTACCGATTTCCAGTTCCAAATTCGCTTGGCAGTTCATGAATTGCGCAAATATACCGTCGGCACGGTAGAAAATGGACGTACGCATAGCGTTATGCACAACATATGCACAGAGTTACGCACAACTTTATGCACATAAGCGCTACCGAGAAAAGGTGCCAGGGACAATTCCAATCGCGGCTCCATCGCTACGCCGCCTCGGCACTCAACTTCACCCCAGCGCCAGCACGACCTTCATTATCGTGGCGAACTCGGCTCGCGGCGCAAACCGGTGTCGCGTGCGAGCTGGGGCATGCCGCGGGCGCGTGCGACCACGCCGAGGCTGTCGGCGATGAAGGCGTGATCGCCGGATTCGAGCGCGGCGGAGATGTACTCGGCCTCGGCTTCGGGGCTGCCCAGGTGTTCGGCGGGGTCAAAGGGGTGGGTTTTGGTGCGCATGCTCTACCTCACCGGCTGTCGGCAGGGTTTTCGGGCCGCCTTGCAATCGCCGAAGTGCCTGGACGCCATCAGTCAGGCAGCTCGTGGCTCCACCCGACGCAGGATCTCCTCGCGTGTGGCCAGCGTCTTGAGATCGTAAGTCGCCTGCAGGTTCAGCCAGGACACCGCGTCGCCGCCGAAGTAACGTGCCAGGCGTTCGGCGGTGTCGGCGCTGATGCTGCGACGCTCGTTGACGATTTCGTGGATGCGGGTGGCCGGCACGCTGAGCGCCACGGCCAGGGCATTGGCGCTCATCCCGAGCGGGGCGAGGTAATCCTCGCGCAGGACTTCACCGGGATGTACGGGGCGCATGCGGTTGACGGGAGATTTCATGGTGGTCTCTCAGTGGTAATCCACGATTTCGACGTGCTCGGGGCCACTGGCTGTCCACACAAAGCACACGCGCCACTGCCGGTTGATGCGGATGCTGTGCTGGCCAGCGCGATCGTGCTTGAGGGC
>CALCWL010000273.1 GCA_937906285.1 uncultured Rhodanobacter sp.
CACGGCGCCGGCACCTTCATCGCCGAGCGCATCGTCAAGCCGATGTCGCGGCTGACCAGCTTCACCGAGGACCTGCGCGAGCGCGGCCTGCGCCCGCGTTCGGAGTTCTTCGAGCGGGTGATCGGCGAGGTGACGCCGGAGGAGTCGATGGCGATGAACCTCTCGCCCGGCTCGCTGGTGGTGCGCCTGCATCGTCTGCGTTATGGCCAGGATGAGCCGCTGGCGATCGAGCGCAGCGTGGTGCCGGCCAGCGTGCTGCCTGATCCGATGCTGGTGCGCGACTCGCTGTACGAGGCCCTGGAACAACTCGGCTGCCGCCCGCGCCGCGCGCTGCAGCGCCTGCGCGCGGTGTCGCTGAACGCGCAGCAGGCGCGGCTGCTGCACGTGGCGGTGGGCAGCGCCGGGCTGAACATCGAACGGCGCAGCTTTCTCGACGACGGCCGCGTGGTCGAGTTCACCACCTCCTGGTACCGCGGCGACATCTACGATTTCGTCGCCGAATTGCACACCGACTGAAGGACACGCATGAACGCCAGCGACACCCTGATGTTCCGCGAAGCGCGCGAATCGGCCGCGGTGGTGGCGCGCCAGTTCGCCGCCAACGAAACGGTGGTGAATGCACTGGCGCGGTCGCTGCGCGAGACGCCGCCGCGCTTCATCGTCACCTGCGCGCGCGGCAGCTCGGACCACGCCGCGGCCTATGCCAAATACGTGTTCGAGACGCAGCTGGGCCTGGCCACGGCCTCGGCGTCACCGTCGGTGAGTTCGGTGTACGCCGCCGAACAGCAATGGCAGGGCGCGTTGTTCATTGCCATTTCGCAATCGGGCAAGAGCCCCGACCTGCTGCGCACCGCGGAGGCGGCGAAGCGTGTCGGTGCGCGCGTGGTGGCGCTGGTCAACGTGGCCGATTCGCCGCTGGCCGCGCTGGCCGACACCGTGATTCCGCTGCACGCCGGGCCCGAGCGCAGCGTGGCGGCGACCAAGAGCTACCTCGCCGCGCTGGCCGCGGTGCTGCACCTGTGCGCGCGCTGGAGCGGCGACGCCGAACTCAACGCGGCGCTGCCGGCCCTGTCCGACGCCTTGCGCAACGGCTGGGACGTGGACTGGTCGTCACTGAGCGAGGGCCTGGTCGGCGCGCACAACCTGTTCGTGGTCGGTCGCGGTTTCGGTCTCGGCATCGCGCTGGAGGCGGCGCTGAAGTTCAAGGAAACCTGCGGCCTGCACGCCGAGGCATTCAGCGCGGCCGAGGTGAAGCACGGTCCGATGGCGCTGGTCGGGCCGGATTTCCCGGTGCTGTGTTTCGCCCAGGACGACGACACCCTGGCCGGCACGCTGGCGGTGGCGCGCGAATTCCGCGGTCGCGGCGCGCAGGTGTTCGTCGCCGCGCCGGGCCAGCACGGCCCCGGCACGCTGCCGGTGGCCGGTGGCTTGCCGGCGCTGTGCACGCCGCTGCTGATCATCCAGAGCTTCTACCGCGCCGCCAGCGAGCTTGCGCTGCGCCGCGGTTTCAACCCCGACGTGCCGCCGCATCTGAACAAGGTCACGGAGACGGTTTGAGCATGCCGTAGGGCGGGCACTGCCCGCCGGCCTTTATTTTCGCGTGACGGGGAGCGGCGGGCAGTGCCCGCCCTACGAGGGTATTGCTCCTTCAGTCGCGCATCATCAACGGAATTCGCCATGCTTCACGTCCTCACCCACGCCCGCGTACTCACCCCCGACGGCTGGCGCGACGACCTCGCCGTGTTGTTGGATGGCGAGCGCATCGCCGAGCTGCTGCCGCCATCCGATCCGCGCGTGCGCGATGCGCAGCGGCAGGATCTGGCCGGCGCCATGCTGCTGCCGGGCTTCATCGACGTGCAGGTCAATGGCGGTGGTGGCGTGCTGTTCAACGAGGCGCCGTCGGTGGAGACGATCCGCCGCATCGGCGCCGCGCACCGGCGCTTTGGCACCACCGGCTTCCTGCCGACCCTGATCAGCGATCGAGTCGAGGTGATGCGCGAGGCGCTGGCGGCGGTCGAGCAGGCGCTGGCCGAAGGCGTGCCGGGTCTGCTCGGCATCCATCTGGAAGGGCCGTATCTGGCGAACGCGCGCAAGGGCGTGCACGACGCGAAGTATTTCCATGCGCCCGACGCGGAGGAACTCGCCCTGCTGTGCGCGCCGCATCGCGGCATCCGGCTGGTCACGCTGGCGCCGGACCGGGTGCCGCCGGCGAGCATCCGCGCGCTGGTCGCGGCCGGCGTGATCGTTTGCGCCGGCCACACCGCGGCCGACTACGCCACCACGCGCGCCGCGCTGGATGCCGGCGTGCGCGGCTTCACGCACCTGTTCAACGCGATGACCCCGTTCGGCAGCCGCGAGCCGGGCGTGGTCGGCGCCGCGCTGGAAGATGCGGCGAGCTGGTGCGGCATCATCGTCGACGGCCATCACGTGCATCCGGCCAGCCTGCGCGCGGCGATCGCCGCGAAAGCCCGCGGCAAGATGCTGCTGGTCACCGACGCGATGCCGCCGGTGGGCGCCGACCGCCCCGACTACGTGCTCAACGGCGAAACCATCACGGTGAAGGACGGCATCTGCCAGACCGCCGCCGGCGTACTCGCTGGCTCGGCGCTGGACATGGCCACCGCCGTGCGCAACACCGTGCAGATGCTCGGGCTGCCGCTGGACGAAGCGGTGCGCATGGCCAGCACGTATCCGGCCGAGTTCCTCGGTCTTGGCGCAAGCCACGGCCGCATCGCGGCAGGCTGCCGCGCCGACCTGGTGGTGATGGACGACGCGTCCCGCGTGCAGCAAAGCTGGATCGGCGGCGAGGAGCGGGTCGAGAAGTGAGTGGAGAGGAGTGAAAAGTGAGAGAGAGCCGACGCCACGCCCGGATCTCGCCTTCTCTCACTCCTCACTCCACTCCGCTCACTCCTGCTCTCCTGCTCTCCTGCTCCATTGCCCGAATGGCCGTCCGCCGCTACAGTGGCGCGGTTCAGGTGTCCCGACGGTTCAACGCCCGAGGGATGAAACGGGAAGCCGGTGCGTGGTGTGCAAACACCGCAAGGCCGGCGCTGCCCCCGCAACGGTAAGCGAGAGACACGAACGGCGAAGGCCACTGTGCGATGCACGGGAAGGCGCCGTTCGTGGCGAGCGGAATCACCGCCCGCCACTCGCGAGCCCGGAGACCGGCCTGGACGCTCCTTGGTGGCTCGCGGTGGGCGAGGCCGGACCACGGTCTGTCTGTCCGTCGTTCCGTCCCCGCTTTTTCGCCCGGCTGCCATTCCCTCTGGACATGCGGCCGTGCGCGGGTGCGCGGCGAAGGAAGACGAAGATGAAGAAGACCTTGCTGGCCACCTTGCTGCTGGCCTGCGCGACCGGTGCCGGCGCGACCGGGCTGGACTCCTCCGGACCCGAGCGCGCCACCGCGCTGGAGCCGGTGATCGTCACGGCCACCCGCACGCCGGTCGACATCGGCGATGCGCTGTCGTCGGTGAGCGTGATCAGCCGCGCCGACATCGAGCGGCTGCAGCCGGTGTCGATCGCCGACCTGCTGACTGGCCTGCCCGGCGTGAGCTTCGCCAACGCGGGCGGCTACGGCCAGCAGACCTCGCTGTTCCTGCGCGGCGCCAACTCCACCCACACCCTGCTGCTGGTCGATGGCGTGCGGGTGGCTTCGGTCAGCGCCGGGCTGGCCGCGTTCGAGCAGATTCCGGTGGAGCAGATCGAACGCATCGAGATCGTGCGCGGCCCGCGCTCCAGCCTCTACGGCGCCGATGCGATCGGCGGCGTGATCCAGATCTTCACCCGCCGCGGCTCGCGCGACGGCGGCCTCGAACCGTCGCTGGCGCTCACCGCCGGCACCGACAAGCTGTTGCGCGGCCAGCTCGGGCTGTCCGGCGGCAGCGAACACGGCTGGTACAACCTGGCCGCGGGCAGCCAGTACACCGGCGGCATCAACACCTGCCGCGTCGGCGCCGCCGCGGCGTTCGCCGGCTGCTTTACCGACGAGCCGGACCGCGATCCGTCGCGCAACAAGAACCTCAGCGCCAGCGGCGGCTACCGCTGGGACAACGGCGCCGAACTGACCGGCACCTGGCTGCGCAGCCTGGGCGAGGCGCATTTCGACGGCAGCTACCAGAACCGCTGGCGCACCGTGCAGCAGGTTGCCGGTTCGACCTTCGGCTTCCGTCCGCTGCAGGCGTGGAAGAGCACGCTGAGCGCGGGCCAGAACCTGGACCGCTACGACAACTACGAGAACGCGAGCTTCGTCGGCTACATCTACTCGCGCCGCGACCAGGCCTCGTGGCAGAACGACATCAACCTGGCCGCGGACCAGCTGCTGACCCTCGGCGTCGACTGGCAGGGCGAGCAGATCGACAGCGACACCGGCTTTCTCGCCACCCGCCGCCACGACACCGGCGCGTACGCGCAGTACCAGGCCACGTTCGGGCCGAACGAGCTGGCGCTCTCCGCGCGGCGCGACAGGAACAGCCAGTACGGCCACCACGATACTGGCGCGCTGGCCTGGGGTTATCACTTCGACGACGGCGTGAAGCTCACCGCCAGCTACGGCAGCGCCTTCCACGCGCCCACCTTCAACGATCTCTACTACCCCTACGGCAGCGGCAACCCGGAGCTGAAGCCGGAGACCTCGCGCAGCGCGGAGCTGGGCCTGAGCCGGCAGCGCGATGGCTGGAACTGGGCGCTGAACGCCTACCAGACGCGCATCGACCAGCTGATCGCGCTGGACAGCCAGTACTCCCCGCGCAACATCAGCAAGGCGCGCATCCGCGGCGTGGAGGGCCAGCTCGGCGCGCGGCTCGGCGCCTGGCGCGTGCAGGGTTACTTGACCTGGCTGCGGCCGCGCAACGAGGACGGCGGCCCGAACGACGGCAAGGTGCTGCCGCGCCGCGCCGGGCAGACGGCGCGAATCGAGCTGGATCGGAGTTACGGCGCCTTCGATGTCGGCGCCACGTTCAATGCCGCCGGCCACCGTTACGACGACGCCGCCAACGCGCACCGGCTGGGCGGTTACGCCACCACCGACCTGCGCGCCAGCTGGCAGTTCGACCGCGCCTGGCAACTGGAGGCGCGCCTGGCCAATGCGTTCGATCGCCGCTACGAGACGATCTGGTACTTCAACCAGCCCGGGCGCGGGTTGCTGCTGACCCTGCGCTACCGCCCCGCCGCGCGCTGATCGGCGAGGCGATGGGGAAATGCCGGCGGGCACTGCCCGCCGCACGACAACATCGCTCCCGAGCTTCGCATGCATGCCGCCCGTCACTGCCGTCGGACGGACGGGTGCCGTTATGCTTGGGCGCCAGGGAGATCCATGTGAACGCATTCGCACCGATGATCCGCCGCCCGGTCGGCACCTCGCTGCTCGCCATCGGCCTGATGATCGCGGGCGTGTGGGCGTACCTGCTGATCGGCGTGGCGGCGTTTCCGTCGATCGAATTTCCCGGCGTGGCGGTCGTGGCGCAGATGCCGGGCGCGAGCGCGCAGACCATGGCCACCACGGTGATGGCGCCGCTGGAGCGGCACATCGGGCGCATTCCTGGCGTGCAGTTCATGTTTTCCAACGCCAGCGAAGGGCGTGCGCAGATCCAGGTGCTGTTCAACTACGGGCGCTCCACCGACGCGGCGGCGCGCGACGTGCAGGCGGCGCTCAATGCCGCCGCCGCCGACCTGCCGCCGGGCATGCCGGCACCGCCGCAGTACTTCAAGTTCGACACCTCGACGATCCCGGTGCTGCTGGTCACGCTGACCTCCAGCAGCCTGCCGCCGGATCGCCTCTACGACCTCACCGACACCTTGCTCAAGCCCGCGGTGGCGCAGATCCCCGGCGTGGCCCAGGTGCAGGTCGGCGGCGGCACGCCGCATGCGGTGCGCATCGCGCTGAACGCCAACGCGCTGGCGATCAAGGGCATCACCACCAACCAGGTCGCCAACGCGCTGCG
>CALCWL010000274.1 GCA_937906285.1 uncultured Rhodanobacter sp.
CGGCGCACGCGGCAAGAAGGATTCCGTCTCGATGCGCGAGGCGGTGAAGGACGCCTTCAAGCTGCTCACCGAGCGCTACCAGAATCGCGGCCAGCTCACTGGCGTGAGCACCGGCTTCACCGACCTGGACGAGCTCACCTCGGGCCTGCAGCCGTCGGATCTGATCATCGTCGCGGCGCGCCCTTCGATGGGCAAGACCGCCTTCGCATTGAACATCGCCGAGACTGCGGCGCTGGGCAGCAAGAAGGCGGTGGTGGTGTTCTCGATGGAGATGTCCTCCTCGCAGCTGGCGTTCCGCCTGATCTCCTCGGTGGGCCGCATCCATCAGCAGCACCTGCGCAATGGCACGCTGGAGGAAGAGGACTGGCCGCGCGTGTCCAACGCCATTGCGCTGCTGTCGGAGGCGAAGATCTTCATCGACGACACGCCCAGCCTGTCGCCGGTGGAGCTGCGTTCGCGGGCGCGCCGGCTGCATCGCGAGCACGGTGGTCTGGGCCTGATCGTGATCGACTACCTGCAGCTGATGCAGGTGCCCGGCAATACGGAGAATCGCGCCACCGAAATTTCGGAAATCTCGCGTTCACTGAAGGGGCTTGCCAAGGAGCTGAACGTGCCGGTGATCGCCCTGTCGCAGTTGAACCGCTCGCTGGAGCAGCGCGCCGACAAGCGTCCGATGATGTCCGACCTGCGCGAGTCCGGCGCCATCGAGCAGGACGCCGACGTGATCATGTTCATCTACCGCGACGAGTACTACAACAAGGAATCGCAGGACAAGGGCATCGCCGAAATCATCATCGGCAAGCAACGCAACGGCCCCACCGATACCTGCAAACTGACCTTCCTCGGCCACTACACCAAGTTCGTGAACTACGCGCCGGATTCGTTCGTGGGCGGGTTTGATTGAGGCAGGGAATGAGGAACAGGGAACCGAGAATCGAGAAAGGCCTGCAATCTCCGGCGCATCCCGATGGGTTTGCCAGGCCCGGAACGTCAGGCCATGTCTAAAAGTCGCGTGCCATTTCCGATTCCCCATTCCCCGTTTCCGGGCGAAGCTCCGTGAGCCGTACCACCGTCGCCACCATCCACCTCGGTGCGCTGCGCCACAATCTGTCGCGGCTCCAGGCGCTGGCTGCGCCGGCGAAGGTCATGGCGGTGGTCAAGGCCGATGCGTACGGTCACGGACTGGAGCGGGTGGCGCGTGCGCTGGGCGGCGAAGCCGAATGCTTCGCGGTGGCGGCGTTGGGCGATGGCTTGCGCCTGCGAGCGGCAGGGCATCGGCAGCGCATCGTGGTGCTCTCGGGGCCGGACCGCGCAAGCGACCTCGCCGAGATGCAACGGCTGCGGCTGGAAGCGACCATCCATCACGAGGTGCAGCTGCCGTGGCTGGCCGGGATGCCGCTGGCGCGGGATCGCCTGCGCGTGTGGCTGAAGGTCGACAGTGGCATGCACCGGTTGGGCTTCGCGCCCGAGCGTGTCGCGGCGACCCACGCGCGACTCGCCGCGATGGCCGGTGTCGATCCGGAGATCGGCCTGCTCACGCATTTTTCCGATTCGGAAGTGTTCGACGGCCCGCAGACGCCGGCGCAGATCGCCCGCTTCGCGGCGGTGACGGACGCGTTCGCCGGCCCGCGCTCGCTCTCCAATTCCGCCGCGGTGCTCGGCTGGCCCGACGCGCGCGGCGACTGGGTGCGCACCGGCGGATTGCTGTACGGCTTGTCGGTCGTGGACGGCAAGTGCGGCGCCGACTTCGGCTTCCGCCCGGCGATGACGCTGTCCACCCGGCTGATCGCGATCAACCGCATCGGCCGCGGCGAGCGCATCGGCTACAACGGCACCTGGACCTGTCCCGAGGACATGCCGGTTGGCGTGGCCGCGGTCGGCTACGGCGACGGATATCCGCGCAGCGCCGCCACCGGTACGCCGGTGCTGGTCGGCGATCGCCGCGCGGCGTTGATCGGCCGGGTCTCGATGGACCTGATCACGCTCGACCTGCGGGACGTGCCCGATGCGAAGATCGGCGATAGGGTAACGCTGTGGGGACCGCAGCTTCCGGTCGAGACCATCGCCGCATCGTCCGGCACGATCTCCTACGACCTCACCTGCGGCATGACCCGTCGGGTGCTGTTCGTCGAGGACGAAGGCTGATCATCATTTTTGCGCTCATCCGTGAGCGCGAAAATCAAAAAGCGGCCATCCTTGGCCGCACCATTCACAAGGAGCGGACTCCCAATGGCCAAAGCCAGAACCGCCTACGTCTGCACCGAATGCGGCGCCGAGCACAGCAAGTGGCAGGGGCAGTGCGTCGAATGCGGGGTGTGGAACACGCTAAGCGCGATCGTGCTGGAGCCGGCCACCGCGGGCAAGGCGTCGGTAGGCGCGCAGCGCTCCAGCTACGCTGGCGCCGCCGCGGGTGCGCCGAAGATCACGCCGTTGACCGAGGTGATGCTGACCACCGAGGCACGCACGCTGACCGGCATCGGCGAGCTGGACCGCGTGCTTGGCGGCGGGCTGGTGCAGGGTTCGGTGGTGCTGATCGGCGGCGATCCGGGCATCGGCAAGTCGACCCTGCTGCTGCAGGTGCTCGGCACGCTGGGCCTGCAACTGCCCAGCGTCTATGTCACCGGCGAGGAGTCGCTGGCCCAGGTGGCCGCGCGCGCGCAGCGCCTGGGCCTGGCGCTGGAGCCGTTGCAGGCGCTGGCCGAAACCTGCATCGAGCGGATCCTGGAACAGGCGATGGCCACCCGGCCGAAGGTGCTGGTGATCGACTCGATCCAGACCATCTGGACGGAATTGCTGGCTGCCGCGCCCGGCTCGGTGTCACAGGTGCGCGAGTCCGCCGCCAAGCTCACCCGCTTCGCCAAGGAGACCGGTACGGCCGTGTTCCTGGTCGGCCACGTCACCAAGGAGGGCGGCATCGCCGGCCCGCGCGTGCTCGAGCACATGGTCGATGCGGTGCTGTATTTCGAGGGCGAATCGGGCAGCCGTTTCCGCGTGCTGCGCGCGTTCAAGAACCGCTTCGGCGCGGTCAACGAGCTGGGCGTGTTCGCGATGAGCGACAAGGGCCTGCGCGAGGTGCCCAATCCGTCGGCGATCTTCCTTTCCTCGCACAGCACGCCGACCTCGGGCAGCGCGGTGATGGTGACCCGCGAAGGCACCCGCCCGCTGCTGGTCGAGGTACAGGCGCTGGTCGACCAATCCTCGCTGGGCAACCCGCGCCGGGTCACGCTGGGTCTTGAACAGAACCGCCTCGCCATGCTGCTGGCCGTGCTGCACCGGCACGGCGGCGTGGCGGCCTACGACCAGGACGTGTTCGTCAACGTGGTCGGCGGCATCCGCGTGCAGGAAACCGCGGCCGATCTGCCGGTGCTGCTGGCGGTGCTGTCCAGCCTGCGCGATCGCCCGTTGCCGGAGCACATGGTCACCTTCGGCGAGGTCGGTCTGTCAGGCGAGATCCGCCCGGTGCCCAATGGCGAGGAGCGGCTCAAGGAAGCCGCCCACCATGGTTTCCGCCGCGCCATCGTGCCCAGGGCGAATGCGCCCAAGAAGGGCAGGGTCGGTGAGATGGAGGTAGTCGGGGTGGAGCGATTGATCGAGGCGATCGACGCCTGCCGTTGAACGTCTTCAGCCCATCGTGCGCTGCAGGATCACTTCCAGCACGAACTTCGAGCCGAAGAACGCCAGCCCGAGCACCGCCATTCCGATCAGGGTGAGGTTGACCGCGCTGCGCCCGCGCCAGCCATGGCGCCAGCGTCCCCACAACAAGGCCCCGAAGATCAGCCATGCCACGACGCTGAGCACGGTGGTGTGCACCAGGTGTTGCGCGCGGATATTGGCGATGAACAGGAAACCGCTCAGCAGGGTCAACGTAAGCAGCGCGAACCCGGCGCCGATCAGGCGAAACAGCAACGCTTCGGTCTGGGTCAGCGGCGGCAGGGCGCGAACCAGCAGGCCTGGCCGGCGCGCGCGCAGTGCGCGCTCCTGCACTGCCAGCAGCAGGGCAAGTACCGCGGCGATCGACAGCACGCTGTAGGCAAGCAGCGCGATCACCACGTGCAACTGGATCTGCCAGTCCATGGGCCGGGGCACGGTCGGCGGCGCCAGGAACACGTCCAGCGCCAGCAACAGTGCGGCCAGCGGAAACACGATCACGCCCAGCCCGGCGACCGGGCGCGACAGGTTCACCAGCAGGGTCAGCGCGGCCACCACGCAGGCCACCAGCGACAGCGCGGCGAAGAAGTGCAGGTCGACCCGGCCGCCATGCGCGCCCAGCAACACCGCGGCGTGCAGCAGGACCGCCACCGTTGCCGTCGCCAGGCCGAGTCGCCGCGGCGAGCGCGGGCAACCCGTCAGCGGAGCGGCCAGCAAGGCGGCGCCGCCGGCATAGAGTGCGATGGCGAGAATGGAAGGAAGGGTCAGCGGCATGACGATGAAGTGTCGCACAGGGTCAGGCTGGCTTGCATGCGGGAGCCGTTCGATCCGTCCGCTATAATCGCCCTCTTTCCCGTTTGCCGGTTTCGCCATGTTCGAGTCGCTCAGCCAACGCCTTGCCACCACTGTCAACCGACTGCGCGGTCGCGGCCGGCTGACCGACGAGAACATCCGCGAGGCGTTGCGCGAGGTGCGCATCGCGCTGCTGGAGGCGGATGTGGCCTTGCCGGTGGTGCAGGCGCTGATCCAGCGCATCAAGGTGCGTGCGGTCGGCCAGGAAGTTGCGCGCAGCCTGTCGCCCGGTCAGGCACTGGTGAAGGTGGTCAGCGACGAACTGACCATGGTGATGGGCAAGGCCAACACCGAGCTGAACCTGGCCCAGCAGCCGCCGGCGGTGGTGCTGATGGCCGGCCTGCAAGGCGCCGGCAAGACCACCACGGTGGCCAAGCTGGCGCGCCTGCTGACCGAGCGCAAGAAGAAAAAGGTGATGGTGGTCAGCTGCGACGTCTACCGTCCGGCGGCGATCGAGCAGTTGCGGACCCTGGCCGAACAGGTCGGCGTGAAGTTCTTCCCCTCCGAGGGGGGGCAGGATCCGGTGCGGATCGCCAGGGACGCCATCGCTGCCGCGCGGCGCGAGGTGGTCGACGTGCTGATCGTCGACACCGCCGGCCGATTGCATGTGGACGAGGCGATGATGGCCGAGATCAAGGCCTTGCACGCCGCAATCACGCCGATCGAAACCCTGTTCGTGGTCGATTCGATGACCGGCCAGGATGCGGCCAACACGGCCAAGGCGTTCGACGAGGCGCTGCCGCTGACCGGCGTGGTGCTGACCAAGACCGACGGCGACGCCCGCGGCGGCGCGGCGCTGTCGGTACGCTACGTCACCGGCAAGCCGATCAAGTTCCTCGGTGCCGGCGAGAAGACCGACGCGCTGGAACCGTTTCACCCGGACCGCCTGGCCCAGCGCATCCTGGGCATGGGCGACGTGCTGAGCCTGGTCGAGGAGGTCGAGCGCAAGGTCGACCAGGACAAGGCGCAGAAGCTGGCCCAGAAGGTGATGAAGGGCAAGCGCTTCGATCTCAACGACATGAAGGACCAGCTGGAGCAGATGGGCAACATGGGCGGTCTGGCCGGCCTGCTGGACAAGCTGCCCGGCGTCTCCAGCCTGCCCGACAGCGTGAAGTCGAGGGTCAACGACGGCGAGATGAGGAAGATGATCGCGATCATCAACTCGATGACCGGCAAGGAACGCCGCCACCCGGATTTGCTCAACGGTTCGCGCCGCGCCCGCGTGGCGCGCGGCTCCGGCACCCAGCCGGCCGACGTCAACCGCGTGCTCAAGCAATACATGCAGATGGAAAAGATGATGTCCAAGCTGGGCAAGGGCGGCGGCAAGGGCCTGATGCGGCAGATGCGCGGCGCGATGAAGGGAGTGGGCGGCATGGGCGGGCTGCCGCCGATGCGGTGAGGGCGGGAAGTGAGTGGAGAGGAGTTGGATGGAGAGAGGAGGCGGCTTCGGAGCGCTTCTCTCGTTTCCCACTCCTCTCCACTCACTCCTCTCCCGGACCCTTCCATTTTCGCCAAAATCCGCTAAAATGCCCCGTTTCCCGCGCACGACTCTCGTGTGCCTGCCGCTGATTCGGCAATTTCCGGAGTTTTACCATGGTCAAGATTCGTCTTTCGCGCGGTGGCGCCAAGGGCCGTCCGTTCTACCACGTCGTGGTGACCGATCAGCGCAGCAAGCGCGACGGCCGCAACATCGAGAACGTCGGTTTCTACAACCCGGTTGCCTCCGGCAAGGACAAGCGTCTGGAGCTGAATGTTGCGCGCGTGCAGGAGTGGGTCGGCAAGGGTGCGCAGATGAGCGACAAGGTCGCCGCCCTGGTCAAGGAAGCCGGCAAGCAGCAGCCGGCCGCCTGAGCATGACGACAGCCGGTCGGCGCGTCCTGATCGGGCGCATCGTCGGGCTGTATGGCGTACAGGGCTGGCTGAAGATCGAGTCCTTCGCCGAGCCGCGCATGCGGATCTTCGATTACCAGCCGTGGCTGCTCGGTGCAGCGCCAGGCCCGGAAAGAGAAGTCTCCGGCGTGAAAGGTCGGCCGCAGGGCAAGGGCATGGTAGCCCGGCTGCCCGGGGTGGACGATCGGGAGCAGGCGGCAGCGTTGATCGGTACCGACATATATGTCGCCCGCGAACAGCTGCCTCCTCCGGCGGAGGGTGAGTATTACTGGGTCGACCTCGAGGGACTCAAGGTCGTCACCACGGACAACGTGGAGCTGGGACGGGTCAGTCACCTGTTCGCCACCGGCGCCAACGATGTCGTGGTGGTCAGGGACGGGTCGCGCGAGCGGCTGATCCCTTTTGTCCAGGGTTCGTATGTGCGTTCGGTGGACTTGTCCGCAGGGCGCATGGTGGTGGACTGGGATCCCGAGTTCTGACGTCGCCGGGTTGTGGGCAGAGGATCAAGGGTCATGCGCATCGACGTCGTCAGCCTGTTTCCCGACTTCGTGCGCCAGTGCGCCGCCGTCGGTGTGGTGGGACGCGCGCAGCAGCGCGAGCTGTTGCAGGTGGAAACCTGGAACCCGCGCGACTACGCCACCGACAAGCACCGCAGCGTGGACAGCAGCTCGTATGGCGGCGGTCCGGGCATGGTGATGATGATCGAGCCCTTGCGCACGACCTTGAAGGCAATGCGCGGGGCGGCACCGGAACCGGTGCATCTGGTTTATCTCAGTCCGCAGGGAGCGCGGCTGACGCAGGGCAGGGTGGAGGCGCTGGCGAAGTTGCCGCGCATCGGCCTGCTCTGCGGACGTTACGAAGGTGTGGACGAGCGTCTGCTGGCGCACGAGGTCGACGAGGAGCTCTCCATCGGCGATTATGTGCTGTCCGGCGGCGAGCTCGCCGCGGCGGTGGTCATCGACGCGGTGGGGCGCTTGCAGGATGGCGCGTTGAATGACGCGGCGTCGGCCGAGCAGGATTCATTCTCGGACGGCCTGCTGGATTGTCCGCACTACGCAAGACCGGTGCAGGATGCGCTGGGTGCCGTACCGGCGGTGTTGCTGTCCGGCGACCATGCGGCGATCGCCCGCTGGCGCCTCAAGCAATCGCTGGGACGAACCTGGCTGCGCCGTCCGGACTTGTTGGCACAGCGTGGGCTGGATGCGGCATCCCGAGCCTTGCTGGACGAATTTCGCCGTGAACATGCCTCCGGGCAATCGACGCGGCAGGACGATGCGACCGGGTGACGGTCGCAGCATTGATATCGCAGAAGTGAACCGACAGGTGCGCCATGAACAAGATCATTGAACAGTTCGAATCCGAGCAGATCACCCGCCAGCTGCCGGACTTCGGCCCCGGCGACACCGTGGTGGTCAACGTCAAGGTGAAGGAAGGCAACCGCGAACGCGTGCAGGCGTTCGAGGGCATCGTCATTGCCAAGCGCAGCCGCGGCCTGCATTCGGCCTTCACCGTGCGCAAGATCTCGCACGGCACCGGCGTGGAGCGCGTGTTCCAGGCGCACAGCCCGGCGATCGAT
>CALCWL010000275.1 GCA_937906285.1 uncultured Rhodanobacter sp.
CGGCGAGGTGCGCTGGTCGCTGCTCGGCAACCACAGCGTGATGAACGCGCTGGCCGCGCTGGCCGCGGCTACGGCGGCCGGTGCCGATCCGCGCGCGCTGCTGCCGGCGTTCGCCGGCTTCGAGAGCGTGAAGCGGCGGATGGAACTGGTCGGCGAAGTGAACGGCGTGCGCGTGTACGACGACTTCGCCCATCATCCCACCGCGATCGCCACCACCCTGGCCGGGCTGCGCGCCAAGGTCGGCGGCGCGCGCATCCTGGTGGTGCTGGAGCCGCGCTCCAACTCGATGCGCCAGGGCGCGCACGCCGCGGCACTGGCGCCGTCGCTGGCCGACGCCGATGGCGTGTTTATCCTGCAGCGGGCGGAGTTGCCCTGGGACGCCGGTGCGGTGATCTCCGCGCTCGATGGCCGCGGCATCGCGGTGCCGACGGTCGACACGCTGATCGCCGAATTGCGCCGGCAGGTACGCTCGGGCGACCAGGTGGTGTTCATGTCCAACGGCGGTTTCGAGGCTGCGCCGCGGCGCTTCGTCGAGCGACTGCGCGGCCGCTGATTCCGTGCACGGACCGCGTCGGTCGGCACTGGGTACACTCGGCCAATGGCCGTCAAATCCGCGCTGCTCGACATCCCGCTGTTCCCGCTCTCCTCGGTGCTGTTTCCCGGCGGGCGGCTGCACCTGCGCATCTTCGAGCCGCGTTATCTGGATCTGGTACGCGAGTGCTGCCGCGACGGAAGCCCGTTCGGTGTGTGTCTGATCCTCGCCGGCCGCGAGACCGGCGAGCCGGCGGTGCCGGCGGCGATCGGCACGCTGGCGCGCATCAGCGACTTCCAGCGCGACGAAAATGGCCTGCTGGGCATCGTGGCCGAAGGCGGCGCGCGCTTTCGCGTGTCGCACAGCCGTGTGCGCGCCGACGGACAGTTGCGCGGCAATGCCGAGCGCTGGCCTGGCGAGCTGCCGCAGGAGGTTCCGGTGGAGTTCGCTCTGCTGCAGAGCATCCTCGAACGACTGATCGAGACGATGGCGCCGCATTGGCGGCATGCCGCGCGCAGCGACTATGACGACGCCAGCTGGCTGGGTTTTCGCCTGGCCGAACTGCTGCCGCTGGACACCCGCGAGCAGCAGCGCATGCTGGAGCTGACTGACCCGCTGCGGCGCCTGGCCGAGCTGCGCGACATCCTGCCGCGTTTCCAGAAGGCGTGAGCGGCGCAGCTACACTGGCAGATCATCCGACGGAGTCGATTCGCATGAGCTCGCTCGCTGGCAAGACCCTGTTCATCACCGGCGCCTCGCGCGGCATCGGCCTGGCGATCGCCCGCCGGGCCGCGCGCGACGGCGCCAACATCGTGATCGCGGCCAAGAGCGCCGTGCCCAATCCCAAACTGCCCGGCACCATCCACACCGCCGCAGCCGAGATCGAAGCGGCGGGTGGTCATGCGCTGGCGCTGCAGGTGGACATCCGCGAGGAGGCCGAGGTGGTCGCCGCGGCGGCGCGGGCGGCGGAGCACTTCGGCGGCATCGACATCGTGGTCAACAACGCCAGCGCGATCTGGCTGGCCGGCACCGAAGGCACGCCGATGAAGCGCTTCGACCTGATGCACCAGGTCAACACGCGCGGCACCTTCCTGGTCACCCAGGCCTGCCTGCCGTACCTGAAGCAGGCGGCCAATCCGCACGTGCTGATGCTGTCCCCGCCGCCCAGCCTCGACCCGAAATGGTTCGCGCCGCATGTCGCCTACACCATCGCCAAGATGGGCATGAGCCTGTGCGTGCTGGGCATGAG
>CALCWL010000276.1 GCA_937906285.1 uncultured Rhodanobacter sp.
AAGCTGCCGGGCATGGACCCGGTGATGGATTCGGCGCTGTCCTTCGCCGCCAGCAAGGACGACCCGGCTTCCGGCGGCCGCCACAAGGTATGGGGTTCCAAGCCGCTGTGGGTGCTGCCGCAGACCTCGACGATCGCCTCGCACCTGCCCAAGGCGCTGGGCACCGCGGTGGCGATCGAGCAGGCGCGGCGCATCGGCCACACCCTGCCGATTCCCGAGGACAGCATCGCGATCTGCTCGTTCGGCGATGCCTCCAGCAACCACGCCACGGCGCAGACGGCGTTCAACGCCGCAGCGTGGACGGCCTACCAGAAGCTGCCGGCGCCGGTGTTGTTCGTGTGCGAGGACAACGGCATCGGCATCTCGGTGAAGACGCCGAGCGGCTGGGTGGCGAACAACTATCAGCATCGCGCGAACCTGGATTATTTCTTCGCCGACGGCCTCGACCTGGCCGAAGGCTACGCCCAGGTGCAGCGCGCGGTGGAGCATTGCCGCACGACGCGTCGACCGACCTTCCTGCACCTGAAGACCACCCGCGTGATGGGCCACGCCGGCACCGATTTCGAAATCGAGTGGCGCAGCATCGAGGAGCTCTTTGCGGTCGAATGCTCCGATCCGCTGCTGCGCTCGGCCGCCATCGCGCTGGCATCGGGCCTGTATTCGAAGGACGACCTGCTGAATCTCTACGAGGCCACCCGCAAGCGCTGCTTCGCCGCCGCCGAGGATGCGGATTCACGACATCGGCTGACCTCGCTCGATGACGTGATGGCCCCCTTGGCACCATACACGCCGGCCTTGGTGAAGGCCGAGGCCACGCGCGTCGACTACGCGGCACAACGCCTCAAGGTGTTCGGCGGCGAAGCGAAGCTGCCGGAAAAACTGCCGCCGCGACATTTGGCCGTCCAGATCGGCCAGGCCCTGCACGATCTCATGGCCAAGTACCCGGAGGCGCTGCTGTTCGGCGAGGACGTGGCGCAGAAGGGCGGCGTGTACACCGTCACCAAGGGGCTCAACAAGACCTTCAAGAGCAGCCGCGTGTTCAACACGCTGCTGGACGAGACCATGATCCTGGGCCTGGCCCAGGGCTACGCCAACATGGGCATGCTGCCCATCCCGGAGATCCAGTACCTGGCGTATTTCCACAATGCCTGCGACCAGATCCGCGGCGAGGCGGCCTCGCTGCAGTTCTTCTCCAACGGCCAGTACCGCAACCCGCTGGTGATGCGCGTCGCCTCGCTGGGCTACCAGAAGGGCTTCGGCGGTCACTTCCACAACGACAACTCGATCACCGCGCTGCGCGACATCCCCGGCCTGGTGGTCGGCTGCCCCAGCCGCGGCGACGACGCGGCGATGATGCTGCGCACGCTGATGGCGCTGGCGAAAGTGGACGGCCGCGTGTGCGCCTTCCTCGAACCGATCGCGCTGTACATGACCAAGGACCTGTACGAGACCGGCGACGGCCAGTGGCAGTTCGACTATCCGGCGCCGGACCTGGCGATGACGCTGGGCGAGGGCCGCATTTACCACGAGGCGGCCAACGACCTGGTGGTATTCACCTTCGGCAACGGCGTGCCGATGGCGTTGCGCGCGGCGCGCACGATCGAAGCGGAGCTGAAGTGGCAGGTGCGCGTGGTCGACTTGCGCTGGCTGGCGCCGCTCAACGACGCCTTCATCGCGGCGCAGGCGAGGACCGCCAAACGCATCCTGGTACTGGATGAAGGCCGCAAGAGTGCCGGCGTGGGCGAGGGCGTGATCACCGCGATCGTCGAGGGCGGTTGCGGCGCCACGCCGCTGAAGCGCGTGGTCGGTGCCGACACCTTCACTCCGCTGGCCGGTGCCGCGCTGCTGGTGCTGCCGGGCGAGGCCGACGTGGTGGCCGCGGCACACTCGCTGGCCAGCTAGCGTCGCAGTCCGCCGGGTCGCGGCGGATGCGCCTCAGCGATCCTCGCGCCGCGCTTCCACCACGCGCAGGCGCTTTTCGCCGGCAGCATGCGCGGAGCGGTTCATGAATTCGTCCATGCACACGCGGTTGCGGCCGCGCAGTTTGGCGCGGTACATCGC
>CALCWL010000277.1 GCA_937906285.1 uncultured Rhodanobacter sp.
TCAGCGCCGAGATCGGGGTCGGGCCTTCCATCGAATCGGGCAGCCACACGTGCAGCGGCACCTGTGCCGACTTGCCCATGGCGCCGACGAACAGCAAGATGCAGATCACGGTCGTCGCATCCCACTGCGTGTTCGCGGTGATCTGCAGCGTCTGGCCAGCCAGCCCCGGCGCCGCGCTGAACGCACTGGCGTAGTCCAGCGTGTGCAGGAAGGTCAACACCGCGGCAATGCCCAGCAGGAAACCGAAGTCGCCCACACGGTTAACCAGGAACGCCTTCAGGTTGGCGAAGATCGCGGTCGGTCGCTTGTACCAGAAGCCGATCAGCAGGTACGACACCAGGCCCACCGCTTCCCAGCCGAAGAACAGCTGCATGAAGTTGTTGCTCATGACCAGCATGAACATCGAGAAGGTGAACAGCGAGATGTAGCTGAAGAAGCGCGTGTAACCCGGGTCGTCGCGCATGTAGCCGATGGTGTACAGGTGCACCACCAGCGAGACGAAGCCCACCACCACCAGCATCATCGCGGTGAGCCGGTCGACCATGAATCCGACGCTGGCGTTGACCTGCCCGATCTGAAACCAGGTGTAGAGGTTCTGGTTGTAACTGTCCGCGCCGCCCACGGTGAGCTGATACAGCACCTGGAATGACAGCGCGACCGACACGATCATGCACGCGATGGTGACGGTGTGGGCGACCGCGCGGCCCGCGCGGCCGAGAAACGGGCTGACGAAACCGGCCACCAGCGACCCGAGCAGCGGCGCCAGTGCGATGGTCAACAGGACGCTCGTGGAAAGACCCATGGGTTCAGCCCTTCATGCTGTCGATGTCGGCGATGTTGATCGTGCTGCGCGTACGGAACAGCAAAACCAGGATCGCCAGGCCGACGGCAGCTTCCGCCGCAGCCACGGTGAGGATGAAAAACACGAACACCTGCCCCGACACGTCGCCCAGGAAGCGCGAGAACGCGACAAAATTCATGTTGACCGCAAGCAGCATCAGCTCGATCGACATCAGCAGCACGATCACGTTCTTGCGGTTGATGAACAACCCGGCCACGGCGATGCAGAACAGCACCGCACCGAGCACGACATAGTGTGCGAGCGAAATCATGGCTTGGATTCTCCTGCGGTGCCCTCGCCGGCGGCGGTCGGCGTCGGCCGTACGGCGTCCATCTTGACGATGCGCACGCGATCGCGCGGATCGACCCTGACCTGTCGGCTGGCGGATTCGTAACGCGCGCCGCGGCGTTCGCGCAGGGTCAGCGCCACCGCGGCCACCAGGCCCACGGTGAGCACCAGCGCAGCCACTTCGAACGGCAACAGGAACTTCGTGTACAGCGCCTGGCCAAGCCACGCGGTGTTGGACATGCCGGCCGCCGCGGCCGGGTCAGCCCCCAGATCGCGTACATGCATCGCCCGCACGCCGATCAGGCCGATCATCTCGACCAGCATCACGATGGCCACGATCACGCCGACCGGCAGGAACTTCACGAAACCCTCGTGCATTTTCTCCAGGTCGATGTCGAGCATCATCACCACGAACAGGAACAAAACCATCACCGCGCCGACGTAGACCACCACCAGCGCCAGGGCGAGGAACTCGGCGTCCAGCAGCATCCACAGGCAGGCGGCGCTGAAGAAGGTGAGCACCAGCGCCAGCACGGCGTGCACGGTGTTCTTCAGCGTGATCACCGAGAGCGCAGCGGCCACCGTGACGATGCTGAAAGCGTAGAAGCAGATGAGTTGCAATGTCTGGGGATTCATCGAAGGGCCTCAGCGATACGGCGCATCTTGGGCACGATCCGCGGCGATCTGCTGTTCGAAGCGATCGCCAATGGCAAGCAGCTTCTGCTTGTCCACCACGTTCTCGCCGCGATTCTCGAAGTGGTATTCGTGGATCGAGGTCTCGACGATCGAATCGACCGGGCAGCTCTCCTCGCAGAAGCCGCAGTAGATGCACTTGAACAGGTCGATCTCGTAGCGCGTGGTGCGGCGCTGGCCGTCACTCTCCCTCGGCGCCGAATCGATGGTGATCGCCAACGCCGGGCAGACCGCCTCGCACAGCTTGCAGGCGATGCAGCGCTCCTCGCCGTTCGCGTAGCGGCGCAACGCATGCAGTCCGCGGAAACGATTCGACTTCGGAATGTGTTCCATCGGGTAGCGCATGGTGTACTTGGGCTTGAACATGTAGCGAATCGTCACGCCCATGCCGGCGACCAGCTCGGCCAGCATCAGACTCTTCAAATAACGGGTTACCGCGTTCATGGCTTACGCTCCCACCCCGATGCTGACCAGGTCGTAGTACTTCAGCAGACCGGCAACGAACACCCAGGCAATGGCAATGGGGATGAAGACCTTCCAGCCCAGGCGCATGATCTGGTCGTAGCGGTAGCGCGGGAACGTGGCGCGGAACCACAGGAAGAAGAACGACATCACGAACGCCTTGATGAACAGCCAGATGAAGCCGCCTGCGCCCAGCCATGCGATCCAACCGGGCGCGTCGGCGGAGATCCAGCCCTGCAGCGGGCTGAGCCAGCCGCCGAGGAAGAAGATCGCCGACAGGAAGCTGACCAGGATCATGTTGGCGTATTCGGCCAGGAAGAACAGCGCGAAGGCCGACCCGGAATACTCCACGTGGAAGCCGGCAACGATTTCCGACTCGCCTTCGGCCATGTCGAACGGCAGACGGTTGGTCTCGGCCACGCCGGAGACGAAATAGATCACGAAGACCGGCAGCAACGGCAGCCAGAACCAGTCGAACAGCCCCTTGCCGCCGGCCTGCGCGTTGACGATCTCGCTGAGGTTGAGGCTGCCGGCCAGCACCATTACGCAGACCAGGCACAGGCCCATGGCCAATTCGTACGAGATCACCTGGGCCGCCGAACGCATGGCGCCCAAAAGCGCGTAACGCGAGTTGGACGCCCAGCCGGCGATGATGATGCCGTAGACCCCCATCGAGGTCATCGCCAGCAGGTAAAGGATGCCGGCGTTGGCGTTGGACAACACCATCCTGCCGTCGAACGGGATCACCGCCCAGGCCGCCAGCGCAGGGACCAGCCCGATCAGCGGCGCCAGGTAGTACAGGAAGCGGTTGGCCTTGGTCGGCAGGATCACTTCCTTGATCAAGAGCTTCACCACGTCGGCGAAAGCCTGCAGCACGCCGCCGGGGCCGACCTTGTTCGGTCCCATGCGCACATGCATCCAGCCGATGACCTTGCGCTCCCAGTACACGAACATCGCCACCGCGATCACCAGCGGCAGCACGATGCACAGGATGTAGATCAGCGGCCACATGACCTGGTTGATGAGTTGATCAGCCATGATGCCTATGCCTTGCTCAAGGTGATGGCTGCGCCGTGTGGCGGCAGCGTGGCGGTAAGGTCTTGGGCTGCCTCGATCCACACGGCGCCGTCGGGCACGGCCGCATCGACCAGCACCGGCAACTGCACTTCGCCGACGCGCGCCTGCGCGCCGGCGGTCAGGCCCTGCCGCCCCGCCTCGGCTTCATTGAGGCGGATCGCCGGCGCACGATTGAGCGGGTGCGCATTGAGCGCGGTGGCCCGGCGCAACACCGCATCGACGCGGTAAATCGGCCAAGTGGCCAGCCGGGTGAGCGCGGCGGGGGTGGCACGCGGCGCGAGGCCCTGGCGCGCTGTCTGGGCGCGTTCACTGATGCCGTCGCGCAAACCGGCGATATCGTCGAACTCGAAACCGGCCAGTTGCATCGCCCCGCCGAGCGCACGCAGGACCTTCCAGCCCGGGCGTGCCTCGCCCGGCGCCCTGGCGCCTGCGATCACGCCCTGCGCCAGTCCGTCGACGTTGACCAAGGTCGCGTCGATTTCGGCCAGCAGTGCAATCGGCAGGATGACGTCCGCCACCTCGCGCAGTGCAGCGCCGCCGAAGGCGCTGAACGCCACCACCCTGTCCGCGCCACGCAGCGCTTTCAGCGCCGCGGCACCATCAGCGAAGTCGTGCGGCGGCTCGATGCCGTACAGCAGGTACGACTTGCGCGGCTGCGCCAGCATGGCCTGGGCATCGAGCCCGCCATTGCCCGGCACCACGCCGATGCGGCCCAGGCCGATCGCGTTGGCGCCCACCGGCACCTCATTGACGCCGGCACCGGTGGCTTCGCCGATGAAATGTGCGATGGCACGCAGCCACGAAGCCTGCGGATGCGTCGCGGCGGCTTCGCCGAGGATCACCGCCGAGGCACCCGTCTTCAGCGCAGCGATCACTTCGCCGTCGCCCTGTCTGCTGCCGATGCCGTCCAGTGCGCCAGCCAGCGATGCCGGCGCCTTGGCACCGGCCTCCACCGCCGCCTTGGCCAGCCCCAGCATGGCGTCGACCAGCGCTTGCGGGGCGACGATGGTCTCGCCGGCCAGCTTGTAGTTGAAATCGAAACGTGCCGGGTTCACCACGAAAACGCGAGCGCCTTTCTTGGTCGCCTGGTGCAGCCGGTGGTTGACCAGCGGCAGCTCCTGGCGCAGGTCCGAGCCAACCAGCAAGGCGGCCTGCACTTTCTCCAGTTCGGCAACCGGCATGCCAAACGGCATCGCCACGGCGTGATCGGCAAAATCGAGCTGGCGCAAACGGTGGTCGACGTGGGCGCTGCCCAGGCCTCGCGCCAGGCGCACCAGCAAGTCGCCTTCCTCGTTCGAGCTTGACGGATGCGCCAAGATGCCGAGCTCGCTGCCCGGCGCCTTCTTCAGCGCCTCGCCGGCGACCGTCAGCGCGTCCTCCCAGGTGGTGTCCCGCCACTGGCCGTCGCGTTTCACCTGCGGAGCATGCAGGCGATCGGCGGCGTACATGCCCTGGTGGCTGTAGCGGTCGCGGTCGGACAGCCAGCATTCGTTGATCGACTCGTTGTCCCGCGGCACCACCCGCAGCACTTCGCCGCGACGCGTGTGCAGCCACAGGTTGGAGCCCAGTGCGTCGTGTGCGCCAATCGAGGGCTTGGCGATCAGTTCCCAGGCACGCGCCTTGAACTGGAACACCTTGTCGGTGAGCGCGCCGACCGGGCAGACGTCGATGATGTTGCCGGACAGCTCGGTTTCGACCGTCTTGCCGATGTAGGTACCGATGACCTGGTCTTCACCGCGGCTCATGCCGCCCAGCTCGTAGGTGCCGGCGATCTCGCTGGTGAAGCGTACGCAGCGCGTGCAGTGGATGCAGCGGGTCATCTCGGTGGCCACCAGCGGCCCGATGTTCTCGTCGGCCACGGTGCGCTTGCGCTCGGTGAAGCGCGACACGCTGCGACCGAAGCCCAGCGCCACGTCCTGCAGCTCGCACTCGCCACCCTGGTCGCAGATCGGGCAGTCCAGCGGATGGTTGATCAGCAGGAACTCCATCACGTCGCGCTGGTACTGCAGCGCAAGCTTGGAGCGAGTCTGCACCTTCATGCCCTCGGTGACCGGGGTGGCGCACGCGGGCAACCCTTTGGGCACCGGGCGTCCGCCCATCTCCACCTCGACCATGCACATGCGGCAATTCGCGGCAATCGGCAGCTTGCGGTGATAGCAGAAACGCGGAATCACGACGCCGACGGCATCGGCCGCCTCGATGATCATCGCGTTCTTGCGGATCTGCACCGGTTTGCCGTCGATCTCGATGTTGACCAGATCGGGCGCGGTGCTGGTTGGCTGCGTGCTCATGCAGCAACTCCTTGGGGAGCAGGGAATGGGGAATGGAGAATGGGGAGTGGGAAGGGCTGCCGGATGTTGCGGCGCGATCCCCGATTCCCGATTCCCGATTCCCGATTCGCGCGGCTGGAGAGCATGGTCATGCCGTAACCTCATTGCGCGAATCGACGATCGAGTGTCCGTGCTCCACGTAGTACTCGAATTCGTTCCAGAACCGGTTCAGGAATCCCTGCACCGGCCACGCCGCCGCCTCGCCGAATGCGCAGATGGTGTGGCCCTCGATCTGTCCGGCGATGGCCCTCAGGCGATGCAGGTCCTCCTGCGTGCCATTGCCTTCGACGATGCGGGTCAGCACGCGGTACATCCAGCCGGTGCCTTCGCGGCACGGCGTGCACTGGCCGCAGGACTCGGCCTTGTAGAAGCGCGAGATGCGCTGGCAGACCTTGACCATGCAGGTGGTTTCGTCCATCACGATCACCGCGCCGGAGCCAAGGCCCGAGCCGGCCTTCTGCAGGCAGTCGTAGTCCATCGTGCTTTCGAGCATGACGTCGGCGGGCAGCACCTTCATCGAGGAGCCGCCGGGGATCACCGCCTTGAGCTTGTGACCGTTGCGCACGCCGCCGGCCAGCGCCAGCAGATCCTTGAACGAGGTGCCGAGGCGGATCTCGTAATTGCCCGGGCGATTGACGTGGCCCGAAACCGAGAAGATCTTCGGACCGCCATTGTTCGGCTTGCCGAGGTTGAGGAACCAGTCGGCGCCGTTGCGCAGGATCGCC
>CALCWL010000278.1 GCA_937906285.1 uncultured Rhodanobacter sp.
CCGGCGGCCACGGCCTGCAGCACCGATTCGCCGTCGTTGATCAGCATGTGCGCGTCGATGTCGACCTCCAGCGGGCCGCCGGGCGTGTCGAACTGCCATTGCCGCGGGCGGCCATTCGGGTACACGTAGTTGATGCAGCGGTGATGCTTGAGATCCTCGATGCTGCGCGGCGCACCGTGCTTGCGCAGGTACTCGGGCGAGGCGCACACGACGTTGCGCAGGTAGCCGATCTTGCGGGCGATCAGGCTGGAATCCTCCAGCTGGCCGACCCGGATCGCGCAGTCCAGGCCCTCGCCGTTGAGGTCCGAGGGCGAATCGCTCATCGACAGCTCCAGCCGGATGTCCGGGTAGCGCTGCTCGAATTCGGTCAGCCGCGGGATCACCGCGGCGCGCCCCACCGACAGCGAAATGCCCACCCGCAACTTGCCGGTGGGCTTGCTGTTGGCGTAGTTGAGCGCCTCGGTGGCCTCGGCGAGATCGGCGAGGATCTCCTTGCAGCGCGCGTGGAACGCGGAGCCATCATCGGTCAGGCGCAAGGAACGGGTGGAACGGAACAGCAGCCGCGCGCCGAGCTGGGCCTCCAGCCGGGAAACGGCCCGGCTGACCCCGGACGGAGTCATGCCGAGCTGGCTGGCGGCAGCGGCGAAACTGCCGGCCTCGACCACGCGGACGAAGGTCGATATGGCGGAAAAGTCTTCCATTGCTTCGGTTCCTCGTCGATTCGTGACTGGGGCGCACGAGTGTAATGCGCAAGAACCGGGTTTTCTATACCGGAAAGTACACCTATTCTCTCGACCCTCGCCGGGAACCCCTGCCCGGCCCACGCAATGTCGGGAGCCCGTCATGAAGAAACAATGGATGCTGATACCCCTGGTCGCCGCCGGCGCCTTCGGCAGCTGGCTGCTGCTGCATGGCAACGACAGCCGCGCCCAGGGCCCCGCCGACGCGGCGCCACCGGAGGTGACCGTGGCGCAGGCGCTGTCGCGCAAGGTCAGCGACAGCGCCGAATTCACCGGCCGGCTGCAGGCAGTCAACACGGTGCAGGTGCAGCCGCGCGTCGGCGGCTTCGTGGAGTCGGTGCGATTCCAGGAAGGCGCCATGGTGCACAAGGGCGACGTGCTGTTCCAGCTCGATGCGCGGCCGTACCAGGCCGAAGTCGACCGGCTGGCCGCCAATCAGGCGCAGGCGAAAGCCGAACTGAGCCTGGCGCAGACCAACCAGCGCCGCGCCGAGATGCTGCTGGCCCAGCATGCGATCGCGAAACAGGAAGCCGACCGCCAGGACACCGCCGCGCAAAGCGCGCGGGCGCGGCTCGGCGCCGCCACCGCCGCGCTGGCCGCGGCGCGGCTGCAGCTCGATTTCACCAAGGTGCGCTCGCCGATCGACGGCCGCGTCAGCAACGCGCGCGTCACCGCCGGCAACCTGGTCACCAGCAGCGACGTGCTGACCAGCGTGGTCTCGGTCAATCCCGTCTACGTGTATTTCGACGTGGACGAGCAGACCTGGTTGAAGCTGGACCACCTGCGCGCCGAAGCGAAACAGGCCGGCCACAACGCGCGGATCGAGGCGGCAATGGGGCTGGCCGACGAATCGGGCCATCCGCACAAGGGTCGTCTCGACTTCGTCGACAACCAGTTGCACAGCGGCTCCGGCACCATGCGCCTGCGCGCGGTATTCGACAACGCCGACGGTCTCTACACGCCCGGCCTGTACGCCCGCGTGCAGCTGCAGAGCGGCCCGGCGCAGTCGCGCGTGCTGGTCGACGACCGCGCGATCGGCACCGACCTCGGCAACCAGTTCGTCTACGTGGTCGACAAGAACCACAAGGTGCAATACCGCAAGGTCGACACCGGTGCCTTGTTCCACGGCCTGCGCGTGATCGACAGCGGC
>CALCWL010000279.1 GCA_937906285.1 uncultured Rhodanobacter sp.
GTGGCGCGTGCCCGGCTGCTCGATGTGCATCGCGATGAACGGCGACCTGGCGCAGCCCGGGCAACTGGTGGTCTCCACCTCCAACCGCAACTTCGAAGGCCGCCAGGGCAAGGGCGCACGCACCGTGCTGGCCAGCCCGGCCACCGCCGCCGCGAGCGCCATCGCCGGGCGCATCGCCGATCCGCGCGAGTACGCGACGCAGGAGCAAGCCGCATGAAACCCGTCATCCGCCTCCACTCCCGCACCGCCGTGCTGGGCGACGAGAACATCGACACCGACCGCATCATCCCGGCGCGCTTCCTGACCACCACCACCCGCGACGGATTGGGCAAGTTGTGCTTCCACGACTGGCGCTACCAGGCCGACGGCAGCGACAACCCGGCGTTCCCGCTCAACCGGCCGGAAGCGCGCGGCTGCTCCATCCTGGTCGCCGGACGAAACTTCGGCTGCGGCTCCTCGCGCGAACACGCGCCGTGGGCCCTGCTCGACTACGGCATCCGGGCCGTGCTGTGCAGCGAGATCGCGGACATCTTCCGCGGCAATGCGCTGAAGAACGGCTTGCTGGCCATCGTCATCAGCGAAGCCGAACACCGCTGGCTGCTCGATCACCCCGGCATCGAGCTGGCGATCGACGTGCGCGAGCAGTTCATCGCGCTGCCCGACGGTGGCCGCATCCCGTTCGCGCTGGAACCGTTCGCACGGCACTGCCTGCTCCACGGCGTCGACCAGCTCGGCTACCTCTTGCAGAACGAAACAGCGATCGCTCATTACGAACAACGGGAGCAAGCCGCATGAAGGCCCATATCGTCACCCTGCCCGGCGATGGCGTCGGCCCCGAGGTCACTGCCGCCGCGATGGCCGTGTTGAAAACCGTGGCCGCGCGCTACGAGCACGTGTTCGCGTTCGATGAGCAGCCGATCGGCGGCGCCGCGATCGACGCCTGCGGCGAGCCGCTGCCGGCCGCGACACTGGCTGCCTGCCAGGTCGCGGACGCCGTGTTGCTCGGCGCCGTGGGCGGGCCGAAGTGGTCCGATCCGAATGCGCCGGTGCGGCCCGAACAGGGACTGCTGGCGTTGCGTGCCGCGCTTGGCGTGTACGCGAACCTGCGCCCGCTGCAAGTGCACCCGGCGCTGGCCGAGCTGTCGCCGCTGAAGAACGGGAAGCTGAAGGACGTCGACGTGCTGTTCGTGCGCGAGCTCACCGGCGGCGCCTATTTCGGCGCCAAGACGCGCAGCGCCGACGCCGCCACCGACGAGTGCAGGTACACCGTAGCCGAGATCGAGCGCGTGGTGCGCCGCGCGTTCGAGCTGGCGCGCGGGCGCCGCCGCCATGTCACCTCGGTCGACAAGGCGAACGTGCTGGAAACCTCGCGGCTGTGGCGCAGCACGGTGCAGCGCGTCGCCGCCGAGTATCCCGACGTGAAGCTCGAGCACCAGCTGGTCGACTCGATGGCGATGCTGCTGCTGACCCAGCCGAACCGCTACGACGTGGTGGTCAC
>CALCWL010000280.1 GCA_937906285.1 uncultured Rhodanobacter sp.
TGGGCGAGCCGTTCGAGCGCATCGTGCAGGTGGCCGGGCAGTTGCAGCCGGTCAACGGGCGCATGAACCGGCTGGGCGGCTTGCACGGCCTGCCGCTGGTGGTGGTCGACTATGCGCACACGCCCGACGCGCTGGAGCAGGCGCTGACCGCGCTGCGCGCGCACTGCGCCGGCAAGCTGATCTGCGTGTTCGGCTGTGGCGGCGAACGCGACGCGGGCAAGCGTCCGATGATGGGCGCGATCGCGGCGCGACTGGCGGACATCGCCATCGTCACCGACGACAACCCGCGTGGCGAAGACGGCGACGCCATCGTGGCGCAGGTCGTCACCGGCATGGCCGCGGCGAAGGCGATGGCGGTCGAGCGCGACCGGGCCGTGGCGATCGCCGACGCGCTGGAGCTGGCCCGCGCCGGCGATGTGGTGCTGATCGCCGGCAAGGGCCACGAAACCTACCAGGACGGGCCCACCGGCAAGCATCCGTTCGACGACCTGGCGGTGGCGCGCGCCGCGCTGGGTCGGTTGGACCGGGAGTCGCGCGCATGATGCGGTTGGGCGCCATCGCGATGTGGCTGCACGGTCGCCTGCTCGGCGGTGATGCGGCGCTGGAGCAAGCCGAGATCACCGGCGTGGCGATCGACACGCGCAAGCTGCGTCCGGGCGAGCTTTTCGCGGCGATCAAGGGCGAGCACGTGGACGGTCATGACTATCTGGACGACGCCCTCGCCCGCGGCGCGGTGGCGGCGTTGGTGACGCATCCGGTCGACAGCGCGCTGCCGCAGCTGCGCGTGGACGACGTCGAGGCGGCGCTGGGCGACCTGGCCAGCGCGGTGCGCGCGCAGCGCGACGTGCGCGTGGTCGGCATCACCGGTTCCAACGGTAAGACCACGGTGAAGACCCTGGTCGCCTCGATCCTGTCGCGCCATGGCCGCACCCACGTCAGCGGCGGCAACTTCAACAACGAACTGGGCTTGCCATTGAGCCTGCTGGCGATGCCGCGCGACACCGAGTACGCGGTGTTCGAGATGGGCGCGGGCAAGCCCGGCGACATCGCCTACCTGGCCGCCATCGCACGGCCAGATATCGGCCTCGTCACGCTCATCGCGCCGGCCCACCTTGAGCGCATGGGCAGCATCGAGGGCGTGGCCGAAACCAAGGGCGCGCTGTACCAGGCCTTGCCGGCCGACGGCACCGCCATCATCAACGCGGACGACGCTTTCGCCGGCTTCTTCGCCGGGTTGGCCGGTTCGCGCGCCGTGCTGCGCTTCGGGCTGGAGCATCCGGCCGACGTGGGCGCCGGGGCGATCGAACTGCGCGCCGACGGTTCACGCTTCACGCTGCACACGCCCTCGGGCGAGGCCGAGGTGAACTTGCCGCTGCCCGGCCGCCACAACGTCGCCAATGCGCTGGCCGCCACCGCGGTGGCGCTGGCGCTGCAGGTGCCGCTGCCGACCATTGTCGCCGGCCTGCAGCACGTGTCCGGCGTGGCCGGTCGCCTGCGTCGCCTCGTTGCCGCCGGCGGCTGGAATGTGATCGACGACAGCTACAACGCCAACCCCGGCTCGGTGGCCGCCGCCATCGACACGCTGCTGCTGGCCGAGGGCGAACGCTGGCTGGTGCTGGGCGACATGGCCGAGCTGGGCGCCGATGCGCGTGCGCTGCACGCCGGCATCGGTGCGCGGGCGCGCGAACGCGGCGTCGAGCGGCTGTTCGCGGTCGGCCCGCTGAGCGTGGCCGCGGTGGAGGCATTCGGTGCGGGCGGCGCGCATTTTTCCGACAAGCCGTCCCTGATCGACGCGCTGCGTGCGCAGCTGCATGCGGGCGTCACCTGCCTGGTCAAGGGCTCGCGCTCGGCCGGCATGGAACAGGTGGTGGAAGCGCTCGTCGCCCAGCCCGCCCACGGAGGTGCGACCGATGCTGCTTGAACTGGCCGACTGGATGGCCCGGCATTTCACCGCCCTGCATCTGTTCCAGTACATCACCTTCCGCGCCATCATGGCCGCGCTCACCGCGCTCGCGTTGTCGCTGCTGTGCGGGCCGTGGCTGATCAACCGGCTGGCCGCGCTGAAGGCCGGCCAGGTGGTGCGCAGCGACGGTCCGCAAACGCACCTGGTCAAGGCCGGCACGCCGACCATGGGCGGCGTGATGATCCTGCTCTCGGTCGCCGTGGCCACCTTGCTGTGGGCCGATCTGCACAACCGTTACGTGTGGGTGGTGCTCGGCGTATTGCTGAGCTTCGGCGCGATCGGTTTCTACGACGACTACCGCAAGCTGGTGCTGAAGGACAGCCGCGGCCTGGCCAGCCGCTGGAAGTACTTCTGGCAGTCGGTGTTCGGTCTCGGCGCCGCGCTGTTCCTGTTCTACACCGCGCCGCACGCGGTGCATGGCGCCACCGTGGCGGAGACCGCGCTGTACGTGCCGCTGTTCAAGCACGTGGTGGTGCCGCTGGGGCTGTTCTTCGTGGTGATCACCTATTTCATGATCGTGGGCTTCTCCAACGCGGTGAACCTCACCGACGGCCTGGACGGCCTGGCGATCATGCCGACCGTGCTGGTCTCAGGCGCGCTGGGCGTGTTCGCCTACGTGGCCGGCAACCGCGTGTTCTCCGAGTACCTCGGCGTGCCGGCGATTCCCGGCGCGGGCGAGCTGGCGATCTTCACCGGCGCGCTGGCCGGCGCCGGGCTCGGCTTCCTCTGGTTCAACACGTACCCCGCGCAGGTGTTCATGGGCGACGTGGGCGCGCTGGCGATCGGCGCGGCACTCGGCTGCATCGCGGTGATCGTGCGCCAGGAGATCGTGCTGCTGGTGATGGGCGGCGTGTTCGTGATGGAAACCGCCTCGGTAATGATCCAGGTGGCCAGCTTCAAGCTCACCGGCAAACGCGTCTTCCGCATGGCCCCCGTACACCACCACTTCGAGCTGAAGGGCTGGCCCGAACCGCGCGTGATCGTGCGCTTCTGGATCATCTCCGTCGTGCTTGTGCTGGTCGGTCTCGCCACGTTGAAGGTGCGCTGATGAGAGCCGGGAATAGGGAATCGGGAATAGGGAAAGGCGCACGCCGCGGACTGTCGGTATGCGTGTGCCTTTCCGATTCCCGATTCCCGAATCCCTATTCCCTGGCTGCGGAGCAAGCCCATGTTTGACGCCACCTCCCAGGCTCGTCGTCGCCATGGCCCGCGGGGGCATTTCGACCCGTGGCTGCTGGTTGCGCTGGTGGGGCTGGCCAGCATCGGGGTGGTGATGGTGGCGTCCAGCTCGATCGCGGTGGCGGACAGCCAGCAGCTCGGGGCGTTCTATTTCCTGCGCCGGCACCTGGTGTTCCTGGGCCTGGGCATGGTCGCGGCCGGGTTGGCCATGCGCACGGAGCTGCGGCTGCTGGAGAAGTTCGCGTTTCCGCTGCTGGCGCTGGCGTTCCTGTTGCTGCTGGCGGTGTTCGTGCCGCATCTGGGCATGCGCATCAATGGCGCGCGGCGCTGGCTCAACCTGCTGGTGACCACGTTCCAGCCGGTGGAGGCGGTGAAGCTGATCCTGGTGATCTACATCGCCAGCTATCTGGTGCGCCACCGTGACAGCGTGGAAACGCGCTTCCTCGGCCTGATCAAGCCCATCGCCGTGGCCGGTCTCATCGTGCTGTTGTTGCTGGCGCAGCCGGACTTCGGTTCGGCCACGCTGGTGATCGCGGTGACCATCGCGATGGTCTGGCTGGGCGGGGCGCGGCCGATCTTCCTGTTCCTGATGGGCCTGCCGCTGATGCCGCTGCTGTACATCGCGGCGACCGGGGAGAGCTACCGCATGAAGCGGCTGACCTCGTTCCTCGACCCGTGGAAGGATCCGTTCAACGACGGCTTCCAGCTGACCCAGTCGCTGATGGCGATCGGCCGCGGCGAGTGGGACGGCGTGGGCCTGGGGTCCAGCGTGCTGAAACTCTCCTACCTGCCCGAGGCGCACACCGATTTCATCTTCGCGGTGATCGGCGAGGAGCTGGGGCTGGCCGGCGTGGTGCTGGTGATCGGCCTGTTCGCGCTGGCCGTGTGGCGCGGCCTGCATGTCGGCCTGAAAGGCGTCGACGTGGGCCAGCGTTTCGCGGGCTACGTGGCGTTCGGCGTGTCGCTGATGCTGGCGATGCAGGCGGTCGTGTCGGTGGGGGTGAACCTGGGCGCACTGCCGACCAAGGGGCTCACCTTGCCGCTGATCAGCTACGGCGGCTCGTCCATGGTGCTCACCTGCGCGATGGCGGGCGTGTTGCTGCGCGCGACCTTCGAGATCAATCGCGCGCTGGTTGCGCGGCAGATGGCGACGCGCATGCCCGCGGCAGTCGCCGCCGCCGATGCGAACGCCGCGGTTCTGCCGCGCGAGGCGGAGGCGGCATGATGGCTGGGAATAGGGAATCGAGAATAGGGAATAGGGAAAGCGTGCTGCGGGAGGTCGTGGCGATGTCGGCTCCCTCTGGCCGCGAGGGCGCTGGCGCGCCGCGCTCTGCCGATTCCCGATTCCCGATTCCCGATTCCCGGCTACATGAATCCCGGCCTGTCCTCATCATGGCCGGCGGCACCGGCGGGCACATTTTCCCGGGGCTGGCGGTGGCCGAGTGCCTGCGTGGGCAGGGTGTGCCGGTGGCGTGGCTGGGAGCGGTCGGCGGGATGGAGACGGGGGTGGTGCCGGCGCAGGGGATCGAGTTGCACACCGTGACGGTGGGCGGCTTGCGCGGCAAGGGCTGGAAGACGCGGTTGCTGGCGCCGTTGATGCTGTTGCGCGCGCTGCTTGCTTCGCTGGCGCTGTTGCGACGGTTGCGTCCGCGCAGTGTGCTCTCGATGGGTGGCTATGTGGCCGGTCCCGGTGGTCTCGCCGCGTGGCTGCTGCGCCGTCCGCTGCTGGTGCACGAACAGAATCGCGTGGCCGGTTTCACCAATCGCAAGCTGGCCGCGTTGGCGCGCCGCGTACTGGCCGGTTTCGACGGCACCCTGCCGCAGGCGCAGTGGGTCGGCAACCCGGTACGTGCGGCGATCGGCGCGCTGCCGCTGCCGGCGCAACGCATGGCGGGCCGCACGGGTGCGCCACGCCTGCTGGTGCTGGGCGGCAGCCTCGGTGCGCGCGCGCTGAACCTGGCGATGCCGCAGGCGCTGGCATTACTCGAAACCGCGCGGCGTCCCGAGGTGTTGCACCAGTGCGGCAGCCGCGGCCTCGACGAGGCACGCGCGGCGTATGCGCAAGCGGGCGTCGAGGCGCGCGTGGTGGCTTTCATCGACGACATGGCCGATGCCTACGGCTGGGCTGACATGGCGGTTTGCCGCGCCGGCGCGTTGACCCTGGCCGAACTGTCCGCCGCGGGGCTGGGCGCGTTGCTGGTGCCGTTCCCGCACGCGGTGGACGACCACCAGACGCGCAACGCGGAGGTGCTGGCGGCGGTCGGCGCCGCCGAGATCATGCAGGAGAATCAACTGGACATTCCTCAACTGGCGCAGCGGCTGGCTGCGCTGCTCGGCGATCGCCCCGCGTTGCTGGCCATGGCCGAGGCGGCGCGCACGCTGGCCAAACCCGACGCGGCGCAGGTGATCGCGCGCGCCTGCACGGAGGTCGCCGCATGAGCCGGCTCTCCGCCCAGCAGGATCCGATGAGCACGTTCCGTCGGGTGCATTTCATAGGCATCGGCGGCGTCGGGATGAGCGGCATCGCCGAAGTACTGCACAACCTGGGCTACGCGGTATCGGGGTCCGATCGTGCCGGCTCGGCCACCGTGCAGCGGCTGCAGCGCCTCGGCCTCACCGTGCACGTGGGCCATGCGGCCGGGAACGTGGCCGGTGCCGACGTGGTGGTCACCTCCAGTGCGATCAAGCCGGACAACCCGGAGCTGGCCGCCGCGCTGGCCGCGCGCATCCCGGTAATCCCGCGCGCGGAGATGCTGGGCGAGCTGATGCGCTTTCGCCGCGGCATCGCGATCGCCGGCACGCATGGCAAGACCACCACCACCAGCCTCACCGCCAGCGTGCTGGCCGAGGCCGGCTACGACCCCACTTTCGTGATCGGCGGCCAGCTCAACGCGGCCGGCGCCAACGCGCGGCTCGGTACTGGCCAGTATCTGGTGGCCGAGGCGGACGAGTCCGACGGCTCGTTCCTGCTGCTGTCGCCGGTGATCGCCGCGATCACCAACATCGACGCCGATCACCTGGAGAACTACCACGGCGATTTCGCCGAGGTGAAGAAGGCATTTGCCGATTTCCTGCACCGGCTGCCGTTTTACGGGCTGGCGGTGCTGTGCGTGGACGACCCGGAAGTGGCCGCGTTGGCCAGGGCCACCAATCGCCGCGTGATCCGCTACGGCATCGACAGCGCAGACGCCGACGTGCGCGCGCTGAACCTGCGCCAGCAGGGTTTCGAGATGCACTTCGAGTTGCAGTTGCCCGATGGCGCGGCGGCCGTCCCGGTCACCTTGAACCTCCCCGGCCGGCACAACGTGCTCAACGCGCTGGCCGCCGCCACCATCGGCTGGCAGCTCGGCGTGGAGGTGGCGGCCATCGCCGCCGCACTGAAGGGTTTCCAGGGCGTGGGACGGCGCTTCCACCGTCGCGGCGAGCTGGCCATCGATGGCGGTCGCGTGCTGCTGGTCGACGACTACGGCCACCACCCCCGCGAGATTGCCGCGGTGTTTGCGGCGGTGCGCGGCGGCTGGCCGGAACGGCGGCTGGTGGTGGCGTTCCAGCCGCATCGCTACAGCCGCACGCGCGACCTGCTGGACGATTTCGCCAACGTGCTGGCCGATGCCGACGTGCTGGTGCTGACCGACGTGTACCCGGCGGGCGAGGCGCCGATCGCCGGCGCCGACGGTCGCGCACTGGCGCGCGCCGTGCGTGCGCGCGGCAAGGTCGATCCGGTGCTGGTCGGGCATCCTCGCGAGTTCCGCACCAGCCTGCCCAGTCTGTTGCGCGATGGCGACCTGTTGCTGCTGCTCGGCGCCGGCGACATCGGGGCGGCGGCAGTCGAGCTGGCGAACGCCGGCCAACTCCAGACGAAGGGGGCCGCATGATGGCCGCAACCACGAATCCCGGTATTCCGCGGATCACCGATCCGGCGCAGTTCGGCCGCGTGGCCGTGGTCATGGGCGGCAGTTCGGCCGAGCGCGAGGTGTCGCTGGATTCAGGTCGCAACGTTTTGGCCGCGCTGCGCGCGCGCGGCATCGACGCGCATGCGATCGACGGCATTCCCGCGCTGCTCGATGCGCTGCGTGCGGGTCACTTCGCGCGCGTGTTCAACATCCTGCACGGCCAGCACGGCGGCGGCGAGGATGGCGTGCTGCAGGGTGCGCTGGAGTCGCTGCACGTGCCATACACCGGTTCGGGCGTGCTCGGTTCGGCGTTGTCGATGGACAAGACCCGCTCCAAGCGCGTGTGGCAGTCGCTGGGCCTGTCCACGCCGACCTTCGTGGCGCTGCCGCGTGGCGCGGACGTGCACGCGGCGGCGCGGCGGATCGGCTACCCGCTGATCGTCAAGCCTGCCTGCGAAGGTTCCAGCGTCGGTGTGACGCGGGTGTTCGCCGAGCAGGATCTGGCCGCCGCGGTCGAGCTGGCCGCGCGCTATCCGGGCGATCTGCTGATGGAAACCCTGATCGAGGGCGACGAACTCACCGTCGCGATCCTCGGCCGCCAGGTGCTGCCGAGCATCCGCATCGTGCCCAAGGGCGCGTTCTACGACTACAACGCCAAATACGTCGCCGAGGACACGCAGTATCTGTGCCCCGGCGCCGAGGGCGCGGCGGCGGACGAGCTGGCGGCGCTGGCGCTGGCGGCGTTCGACGCGCTCGGCTGCACCGGCTGGGGCCGCGTCGACGTGATGCGGGACCACAACGGCCGTTACTGGCTGCTGGAAGTCAACACGGCACCGGGCATGACCTCGCACTCGCTGGTCCCCAAGGCCGCTGCCGCCGCCGGCATCGACTACCAGGAATTGTGCTGGCGGGTGCTGGAGACGAGCTTCGCCCAGGATGCGGAATTGGGGATGGTGGGTTCGGCAAACACTGGTTCCGGCCATCCCCGCGACTCCGATGGAGGCGCGCAATGAAAGGAACCATCCGCCTCGCTGCCTGGTGCCTGGCCATCGCGCTCATCGCGCTGCCGGTCGTCGGGCTGCTGCGCGGTTGGTTTGCCGCCGATCGCTGGCCGGTGACCCAGCTGACCGTGCAGGCGGAGTTCAAGCACGTCACTGCTGCCGAGATCCGCGCGGCGGTGCTGCCGCGGCTGGGCAAGGGTTTCTTCGCACTGGATCTGGACGCGGTGCAGAAGGCCGTCGCCGCCTTGCCGTGGGTGGAGTCGGTGGAGGCGCGCAAGCGCTGGCCCGACACCCTGCAACTGCGCATCTACGAGCGCCAGCCCTTCGCGCGCTGGAACGACAAGCAACTGATCAGCCGCCAGGGCCGGGTGTTCGACGCGCCGGGCGCGGAGCAGCTGACCGCCTTGCCCGGCCTGAGTGGTCCGGATGCGCGGCTGGCCGAGGTGGTGAGTTTCTACGCCGATGTCAGCAAGGCGTTTGCCGGCACCCATCTGCGCATCAACGGCGTGGCGCTGACCGAGCGCGGCAGCTGGAGCGTCACCACCGGCAGCGGGGCGCGCATCGTGATCGGCGACCGCGAGCAGGCCGGACGCCGGCTGCATCGCTTCCTCGATGTCTACCCGCAGTTGATCGCCGGCCGCGCCGACGGCTTTGTCTACGCCGATCTTCGCTACACCAACGGCTTTGCCGTGCGCTGGCCCGACGCGGCCGGCGCCACGGCTGGAGGTTCACCCCGCTCATGACTGTCTCGCCATGAAAACGCGCAACGAAAAGCAGCTGGTCGTCGGCCTGGACATCGGCACCTCCAAGGTGGTGGCGATCGTCGGCGAGTACGAGCCGGGCGAGCCGATCACCGTGATCGGCATCGGTACCCATGTCTCGCGCGGGATGAAGCGCGGCTCGGTGGTCGACATCGAATCGACCGTGCACTCGATCCAGCGCGCGGTGGAGGAAGCCGAGCTGATGGCCGGCTGCGACATCCGCTCGGTCTACGCCTCGATTTCCGGCAGTCACCTGGAGACACGCAACTCGCACGGCAACGCCGCGATCCGCGAGCGCGAGGTCACCGCCGGCGATCTGGAGCAGGTGCTGGAGGCTGCCAGCGCGGTGGCGATCCCGGCCGACCGCAAGGTGCTCTACAAGGAGTCGCAGGAGTACCGCATCGACGGCCAGGACGGCATCCGCCGGCCGGTCGGCATGAGCGGCGTGCGGCTGGAGGCCAACGTGCACCTGGTCACCGGTGCGGCCGCCGCGGTGCAGAACATCTCCAAATGCATCCAGCGCTGCGGGCTCACTGTCGACGAGCTGGTGCCTTCCGCGCTGGCCAGCGCCAAGGCGGTGCTGACCGACGACGAGCGCGAACTGGGCGTGTGCCTGGTCGACATCGGCGCGGGCACCACCGACATCGCCATCTACACCCAGGGCTCGATCCGCCACACCGCGTCGCTGCCGGTGGGCGGCGACCAGGTCACCAGCGACATCGCCTACGGCGTGCACACGCCGACCGCGCACGCGGAGGAGATCAAGATCAAGTACGCCTGCGCGCAGACCGGCCTCGCGCACGCCGAG
>CALCWL010000281.1 GCA_937906285.1 uncultured Rhodanobacter sp.
ATGATGTATTACGCCACCGAGGAGCTGTGGTTCGAGGAACGCGAGAACGGCGGCCCGCAGTACGAGGTGCCGCAGAACTACGAGAAGTTCAACCCGATCGACCACGTCAAGGACTGGCGCGTGCCGATGCTGGTGGTGCACTCGGGCAAGGATTTCCGCATCCCGATCACCCAGGGTCTGGGCGCGTTCACCGCGCTGCAGCGCCGCGGCATCCCCAGCCAGTTCCTCACCTTTCCGGACGAAAACCATTGGGTATTGAAGCCGCACAACAGCGTGCAGTGGCATGACACGGTAAATGCGTGGCTGAAGCAGTGGACGGCGAAGGACGCGGCGACCAGCAAAGAGTGAGCCCGGAACCGTAGAAGCCCCTCTCCCGCCGGGAGAGGGGGTGGGATGAGGGTGCGGGGCCGCGTGGGATTCCACGCTCTGCCCGCTGGGAGCTTTGCAGCATGGCGATGGCGGGCGGCGCCCGCCCTACGGGTTCTCCATGCGTGCGATGTCTTGCGTCGCATGTGCAAAGGCATCGCGCACAGGGTGCGCTCCTACGCAGAGCTGAGGGTTTTTTCGGCGGTGAGGTGCTGGAGCAATTTGCGCACGGGGGCGGGCAGGCCCAGCGCGGCGAGGTCGCTGGCGCTGCACCAGCGCAGCTGCGCATCGTCGGCAACCCCCTGCCGTGCGGTTGCCTGGTCGAACAGCAGCGGTTCGACGTTCAGGCGGTAATGGCTGAACACATGGGTGAATGGCGCAAGCGCTTGGGCGTCGTCGATGCGCGCATGACGCTGGGCGATGCGCCAGGCGTCGTCGGCATCGGCGGCTTCGGGCAGGCTCCACAAGCCTGACCACACGCCCTGTGGGCCGCGCCGCTCCAGCAGGACGCGCTGTCGCGTGTCGCGCAACACCAGCATCATCGTGGCGCGAACGGGAATGGATTTGCCCGCCTTGCGCGTGGGCAGTTGCGCGGTGCGGCCCTCGCGGAAGGCAACGCATTCGCTCATCAACGGACAGGCATCGCAACGCGGGTTGCTGCGCACGCAGACGGTGGCGCCGAGATCCATGATGGCCTGGGTGTAATCGGCCACACGGCACACGGGCGTATGCGCCTCGGCGTGCAGCCACAGTTGCTTCTCGACCGCACCGGTGGCGGGGTCGCCGTCGATGCCGTGGTAGCGCGTCAGCACCCGCTTGACGTTGCCGTCGAGAATGGGAAAGCGCAATCCGTGCGCCTGCGCCAGAATCGCACCGGCGGTGGAACGGCCGATGCCGGGCAGGGCCGCGAGCGCGGCGAAGTCGCGCGGCAGTTCGCCGTCGTGTTGCTCCACGCAGATCCGCGCGGCGCGATGCAGGAAGCGCGCGCGGCGGTAGTAGCCCAGGCCCGACCACAGCGCGAGCACGGCGTCTTCGTCGGCAGCCGCCAGGTCGCGCAAGGTCGGCAGGGCGGCCACGAAGCGCTCGAAGTAGGCAAGCACGGTGGCGACCTGGGTCTGTTGCAGCATCACTTCGGACAGCCACACGCGGTAGGCGTCGCGCTGGCCCGGCGAAGTCTCCGACTGCCACGGCAGATCCTTGCGGCCGTGCCGGTCGAACCAGCGCAGCAGGCGTGCGGGCACGTCGGGGTTGGTCATGGATACGGAGCTACCGGACGCTGGCGGCGGCCGGCGCCGCGCTGCTGGAGGCGGTCGCCGGCACGGCGTCTCCGGCCTGCAGGGTCAGCCCTTCCACGTGGACGCCGCTGACATCGATGCTGTCGAACTCGGCGTGACCATTGCCCGGCGGCACGCCCAGTTGCGGTGATTGCGGATCACCCAGTCGGCTCCACCAGCGCGCCAGCACCAGAGGCGGCAGGCGCAGTTCGGCATGGTTGCCGGGGCCGTCGAGCTTCAACGCCAGCAGCAGCGGATTGTCCTGGTTCGCGGGCGTGAGCGTCAGTGACAGGTCGTACTGTCCCGCGCCGGCGCGCTCGACCTTGCCGGCCAGGCTGGCGGCTGCATCGGCTGCGCCGTGCCAGTGTGCGCGGCCGTTGAGCGCCAGCGTCACCGCGTCTTCCTGCGCCAGGTGCAGGCTGATGTTGTCCAGTTGCAGGGCGTTGCCCTGGATGCGCGGCGTCGCCGACAGATGCAGCCGCCAGGGCTTGCCGGCGGCGAAGGCGTTGATGCTGAGCGGAAACGGTTGCCCGGAAACCAGGTTGCCGGCGCGGATCGAGACGTTATCCATGAGGACTTCGTTGCCGCGCACCACGCTGCCGTGGGTGATTTCCACGCCGGTGTCGATGCGCGGGATGTTGAGCGGCGCCTGCTGTGTCTGTGCCGGCAGCGCGGCCATCCACGCCTGCAGCGCATCGAGGTCGACCCGCGGCGAGTCGATCTCCAGTTGCGAGATCACGGTGGGCCCGCCGAACAGGGTGTGCCACGGCAGCACCAGCCGACCGCGCGCGGCCAGCAGGATCGGCGCGCTGCCGCCTTGGGCGTTGAGCGTGATGCCGCGCAAGTCCAGCGCCGGCCGCGGAAACAGGCTGGGGCTGGCGGGGCTGGCCAGGTTCAGTTCCAGCCCGGCGGCGCGCGCCTGGCTCTGCAACATGGCGGTGAAACGGTCCGGCTGCAGCAGCAGGTAGACGGCG
>CALCWL010000282.1 GCA_937906285.1 uncultured Rhodanobacter sp.
TTACATCATATCCAGCAGAATCTTCGGCACAGTTCGATTGCGACGACGTCGATCTACTTGCATACCGAAGATGATGCGCGCCATGCACGCACCACCGCGTCAGCTCAGGAGGCGCGATGACGTCATTGGCAACGATTGCCTTGAGGTGCCCGACGACAGCTTTGCGGCGGCCTTTGAGTACCGCGGAATGCAATCTCTGTCATCTACCCAATCAGTTGCGTTGTCATGGACGCCAGCACACACCACGCTACCACGATCAGTGGTGACCAACGCGCTCCAACCAGCATGGCGAAGCCCACCAGCGCGATGGCGAAGTCGCGCGACGACAGCACCGCGCTCACCCATACCGGGCTGTAGAGCGCCGCGGCGAGCAGCCCGACCACGGCGGCGTTGACGCCGGCGAGCATGCGCGTCGCCGTCTCGCGTTGCGCCAGCGATTGCCAGAACGGCAGCGCCCCGGCGACCAGCAGCAAGCCCGGCAGGAAGATCCCGACGATGCCGATGACGGCGCCGGTGATACCACCTCGACCGCCGTGGAGCTGGTCGCCCAGGTAGGCGGCAAAACTAAACATCGGGCCGGGCACCGCCTGGGCCGCGCCGTAGCCGGCCAGAAAGGTGTCCTTGCTGACCCAGCCGGGGCCGACCACGTCATGCTGCAGCAAGGGAAGCACCACGTGGCCACCGCCGAAGACCAGCGCGCCGCTGCGATAGAACGCCGCGCCCACCTGCAGCAGTTCGGGCAACCCGGCCGGCACCACCAGGGCCAGCGCCAGCAGGCCAGCAAACACCATGAGCAGGCCGGCGCCGACACGCTTGCCGTAGACCAGCGGGAAGCGATCGCCCGCCGCATGCTCGACCTTGCGGCACAGCCACAACCCGGCGATAGCGCTACCGGCGACCACGCCAAGCTGCATCACTGCGCTGTTGCTGATCGCGACCAGCCCGGCCGCCGCGGCGGCCAGCAGCGCCCGGTTGCGGTCCGGCGCGAGCCGGCCGGCCATGGCGTACACGCCTTGGCCCACCACCGCCACCGCCACGAGCTTGAGCCCGTGGATCGCGGCGAGCCCCAGCGGACTGTGCAGTCGCTCGCTCAGCGCCGCAAAGGCGAACAGCGCCAACGCCGAGGGCAGCGTGAAGCAGGCGAACGCCACCAGCCCACCCAGCCAGCCGCCGCGGATCAAGCCCATCGAGAAACCCACCTGGCTGCTCGCCGGCCCGGGTAGGAACTGGCACAGCGCCACCAGGTGGCCGTAGTGGCGCTCGTCCATCCAGCGCCGCCGCTCGACGAACTCGCGCTGGAAATACCCCAGATGGGCGATCGGACCGCCGAACGAAGTCAGCCCCAGCATGAGAAACGTAGCGGCCACTTCCCACACGCTGCCGCGACGCGTCGCAGTGCCGTCCGGCTCCCGGGTGGCCAGGGTCATGCGCAGTCGAACAACGCCATGAACCCATAGTCCATGTGCAGCTGCATGTGGCAGTGGAACAGCGAGAGCCCACGCTGGTCGGCGGTGAAGTCGATATCCATCGACTGGTAGCCGCCCAGCATCGCGACGTCCTTCAGGATTCCCGCCGTCGGCTGGCCCGCGATGCGGGTGACCTCGAAACTGTGCCGGTGCAGGTGCATCGGGTGGATGTCGTCGCTGGCGTTGTGCATGCGCAGGCGGTAGCGCTTGCCATACTGCAGGCGGAACTTGGGCTTCATCGACTGCATGTCGAACGCCTGGCCGTTGATCGTCCAGCGGTTGAAGCCGTGCTCGGCAGCGTTCTGCTTGGCGAAGGTCAGTTCGATGATCTCGTCGACCTTGCCCGCTTGCGCGCCAGGAAGCGCGAAGCGTCGGTAGTCCCACGCAAACGGCCTGGGTGCCTCCCACTTCGGCTTGCCCCGTTGGCCGGCGTACTCGACCACGATGCCCATGCCGCGCTCGCGGTCGTCGTCCGCCAGATCGCCCAGCACCCACACGCCCGGCCGGTTCATCTCCACGATCGCGCTGATGCGCTCGGCCGTGCCGATCCACAGCACCGGCACCTCGGCGGGGTTCGGCACCGGGTTGCCGTCCAGCGCCACCACCTTGAACGTGTGGCCGGGCAAAGTGAGGCTGCGGATCTCGGTCGCACTGCCGTTGATGATGTGGAACAGCACCCGTTCGCCCGCCTTCACGCGTACCGGATCGCCATGCCCGCGCATACGGCCGTTGATGGCGAAGGCCTGGTAGCCGACCTCGTAGCCGTGCGCGGCGCCGCTGGCCAGTGAAGCCTTCATCGCCGACTCACCGGCTTCTTCCAACGACCGATCACGTTGCCCAGGGGCGAGGAAATCCATCGCCATGTCGCCGCCCTTGCTGAAGAACGGATCGAACTCCTTGAGTACCAGGAACACTTCGCGGTCATACCGGCCCGGCTCGCGCCGCGGTTCGATGTAGACCGGCCCCACCTGGCCGCTGTACTGCCCTCGGGTCAGGTCGCTGCCGGCCACCACATGCGTGTGGTAGAAGCGCAGCCCCGCCGGCCCGGGCGTGAACGCCAGCCGGCGCATGCCATGCGCGGGGATAAAGGGCGTGCCTTCCTCGGCGGAGCCATCGACCGCGACAGGCAGGAACTGGCCGTGCCAGTGCAGCTGCTCGGGCACGTCGGTGTCGTTGTGCACGTCGATGACCACCGGCTGCCCCTCCTTGAGGCGAATCAGCGGGCCCGGAAACTGTCCGTTGTAGGTCGTCGTCGACACGATATGGTCCGGCGCCAGCTCCACCAAGCTCCGGGCGATGCGCAGCGCATAGTCCGGCTTGGCCAGCGCGGCGCCCGGCGCACCGGCGGCTGCGGTGGCAGCGGCCTGCGCGCTGGGTAGCTGCGTGCCGAGAAGTCCGGCCGCACCGGCCGCGCCACTGAGGCGAAGAAAGTCACGTCGATTCATCACGTCATGGCACTCTGTGTTGGTGTTCAGCGACCGATCGCGCGACGCGCCGCGAGGCGCGCATCCAGCGACCAGCGGCCGCCACCTTCGATCAGCAGGTAGATGCAGCCCAGCAACATGCAGAAATCGTTACGGGCCTCGTGCGCCATACTCCAGAATCCGTAGCGGGCGAGCTTGGCCACGTGAAACATGCCGAGGTCGTGCCCCAGCCACATCGGCAGTTTGGTCGAGACGATGGCAACCACCATCACGATGATCAGTGGGATGCATGCAAGGCGAGTCAGCAGACCGAGCACGATCAGCAATCCGCAAGTCAGTTCGAACACGCCGACGAACGCCCCGAGAAAGTCCGGCCAGGGCAGTCCGATCTTCGCGAACCGTCCCGCGCCGAGAATCGACGGGAAGATCAGTTTTTGCAGTCCCTCCGGGACAAATACCACCAGTCCCACCATCAGGCGGATCAGCACGGTCCAGCCGTCGGCGCGCGTGTCCAGCAGGCGCTTGATCATCAGCTCGCACTCCCGTCGTCGTGAAAAATCTCGCCGAACAGTTCCTTGACCTTGGTCTTGGCAGCCGCGAAGGCCCGCTTGCCCTTGGGCGTGATGCGATACACGCGCCGCCGCACGCCGTCCGCCACGGCTTGTGTCGAGCGCAGGTAGCCCTTCTTCTCCAAGCCATGGAGCAAGGGATAGAGCGTTCCGGGGCTGAGGCGGTAACCGTGGTGCGCCAGCTCCTCGATCATCTCCTGGCCATAGATCGGCGCCCCGGCCGCATGGTGCAGGACATGCAGCCGGATCAGGCCGGCGTAGAGGTCACGGTCGGTCACGAATCTACTATTATCGAACTGCGATAACGATATTCGATACGCTCGGCGCGAGACTGTCAAGTGATCTGTATGAACTAGAGCGCATAGAGCCGGCCTGTGATCGCGCCCCACTGGCGTGACGGAAACGAGCGTTCAGCCGGCTGACGATGGGCCGACGCTCGTACGGATTGCAGTCGAGCGTGGCACCCTATCCATCGGCACTGAGGCATAGCATGGCTTCGATTGATCGGACGGCATACCCGCAATTCAAGCGAAATCCGGTGGTTCGTGAACTCGTCGCGCTGTACACCGTCGACGAGTCCGAGCTGGCCTTCATCGTGAAGCATGCACGACAACCTTCCAGTCGATTAACCCTGGCCATCCTGCTGAAGAGCTTTCAGCGACTGCGTTATTTTCCTGCACTGGATGAGGTGCCCGCAGCCGTACTGAGGCATATCAGGACCTCTCTGAAGTTTCGCATCCAGGTGAAGCCCGCGCAGCCGAGCGCGGTCACGCTGTACCGTTACCACGCGTTGATCCGAAAGCACCTGGATTTCCGGCCGTTCGAGGAAGGCGGTCTCGATGTTGCGGCCCGAGCCATGCGGGACGCCGCGGCCATCATGGATCACCCGCCGGATCTGATTAATGCCGGCATCGAGCAGCTGGTCACCGACCGCATCGGACTGCCAGCCTTCAGTACGCTTGATCGTTTGGCACGACGCGTCCGTGCGCTGGTCAACGGTCAGCTCTTCGTAACGATTGCCCAGCGCCTGACGGCGGACGAGAAGGCACGCCTGGATGGATTGCTGCAAGCCGGTGGGAAAGCCGGCAAAAGCCCGCTGCACGAGGTCAAACGCCTGCCCAAGCGCTCATCCCTCAGGCACTTCCAGGAACTGATCGACCACATGGAGCGGCTTGACGCGCTAGTGGGCACGGACGCGCCGCTGGCTGGGATACCCGAACTCAAGCGCAAGCATTTCGCGGCCGAGGCGCGCGCACTCGATGCCGCCGAACTCAAAGATTTCCGTCCTGCCAAGCGACATGCCGTGCTGCTTTGCCTGATCCACAGGGCCCGGGTACAGGTGCGCGACGATCTGGCCGCGATGTTCATCAAGCGCATGGGCAAGATCCATGCGCACGGCAAGGAACATCTCGACCGTTTGCGGAGCCAGTATCGGGAGAAAGCCGAAGTGCTGGTGGCGACGATGTCCGATGTGATTCGGGTGCTCGCCGAGCAACGCAGCGACACGGCCGCCGGCCGCGAGATTCGGCGTCTGGTCGGGCAGCGCGGCAGCATCGATACGCTGCAGGAGGACTGCAACGCGATCGCTGCCCACAGCGGTGACAATTATCTGCCCTTGCTCTGGCCGTACTACAAGAGCCACCGGCCCACGCTGCTGCGCATGGTGCGCATCCTCAATCTGAAAAGCACGACGGAAGATCGTTCATTGATCGATGCCCTGGAGTTGATCCTCGCGCAGGAGCGGCAGCGCGGCGATTGGCTGGAAGGGCCCATGGATCTGTCCTTCACAACACACCTGTGGCGAAAGACCCTGACGCAGCGCGCCGAGGATGGTGAGGAGCGCATTCACCGTCGGCACTTTGAAGTGTGCGTGTTTTCGGCATTGGCGAACGAACTCAAGTCCGGTGATGTGGCCGTACCGGGATCGGAGGAGTACGCCGACCAGGGCGAGCAGCTATTGAGCTGGGAGGAGTGCGAGCCCCAAGTGGCCGCCTACTGCGAAGAGATGGGCATACCGGCTGACCCGATCACATTCGTCAACGCATTGCAGTCGCGTCTGATGCAGGTCGCCGAGCAAACGGACCAGGAGTACGTCGACAACGGCCAGGTCGTAATCGATGACCAGGGCATGCCGGTCCTCAAGCGCAGCAAGGCCAAAGAAATGAGTAGCCAGGCCAAGGCCCTCGAAACGGCCATTCATGATCGCTTGCGCGAGCGCAGCGTCATCGATGTGCTTTGTGACGTCGGGCACTGGACCAACTGGCATCGGCATTTCGGCCCGCTGTCTGGATCGGACCCGAAGATTGATCAGGCACGCGAGCGTTACGTGCTCACGGCCTTCACCTATGGATGCAACCTGGGCCCCAATCAAGCGGCTCGCCATTTTCGCGGCGCCGTTACCGCGCACATGCTGTCGTTCGTCAATCGTCGCCACATTGACGCGAACAAACTGGCCGCCGCGTGCCGCGACATCATCAATAGCTACGCCGGCCTCCAATTGCCCAAGCACTGGGGCGACAGCAAGCGAGCCGCGGCGGATGGCACCAAGTACGAGATGTACATCCAGAACAGCTTGGCGTCCTACCACATCCGGTACGGTGGTTACGGCGGCATTGCGTACCATCATGTCTCCGACACCTACGTCGCGCTGTTCAGCCACTTCATCCCATGCGGGGTCTGGGAGGCGGTGTACATCATCGACGGCTTGCTCAAGAACACGTCCGACATCCAGCCGGACATCGTGCATGCCGATACCCAGGGGCAGTCGCTTCCCGTCTTCGGGCTCTCGCACTTGCTGGGCATCCAGCTGATGCCACGCATCCGAAATTGGCAGGATTACCGGTTCTTCCGGCCCGATACGGATGCCACCTACGAGCACATCGATGCGCTGTTCCGCGATAGCGTCGATTGGGACCTGATCGAAACCCATTGGAAGGACCTGATGCGTGTCGTTCTGTCGATCAAGGCCGGCAAGGTGGCCGCTTCGACCTTGCTGCGGCGCCTGGGCAACAACAGCCGCAAGAACAGGCTTTACCACGCATTCCGCGCCCTGGGCTCCGCCGTGCGCACGCTCTTCCTGCTGCAGTACATTTCCGACCAAGACCTACGCGAACAAATCACCGCCTCCACGAACAAGGTCGAGGCCTATAACGGATTCTCGAAATACTTCTTCTTTGGTGGAGAGGGTGTCATTGCCGACAACGACCCGGTGGAGCAGGAGAAGGCCGTCAAGTACAACGACCTGGTGGCCAACGCCGTGATCTTCCACAACGTCGCGACGTCCCCCCGGTTTTGAGTAGCACGTCGGTTTGGAGTCCAATCCCCCATCCGAAGGAGATTGGACGTGAAGAAGCGGTTTACCGAAGCGCAGATCATTGGCTTCCTGCGTGAGGCGGAGGCCGGCATGCCGGTGAAGGAGCTGTGTCGCAAACACGGCTTCAGCGAGGCCTCGTATTACCTGTGGCGTAGCAAGTTCGGTGGCATGAGCGTCCCCGACGCCAGGCGGTTGAAGGAGCTGGAGACTGAGAACGGGCGGCTGAAGAAGCTGCTGGCCGAGCAGGTACTGGAGAACGAGGTCATCAAGGACGCCCTGCGAAAAAAGTGGTGAGCGCACCGGCTCGACGCGAGCTGGTGCGGCAGATGGTCGACAAGGGGTTGAGCGAGCGGCGCTCGCTGGCGGTCGTGGGCATGAGCGCCAGTGCTTATCGCTACGTGCCATGCCCGGATCACAACGTGGATCTCCGGCAACGCATCGTGGCGCTGGCGCAGCGGCACAAGCGCTATGGCGTGGGGATGATCCATCTGAAGCTGCGGCAGGCGGGGTTGCTGGTGAACTACAAGCGCGTGGAACGGCTGTATCAGGAGGCGAAGTTGCAGGTGCGTCGGCGCAGGCGGAAGAAGGTGCCTGTCGCCGACCGACAGCCGCTGGTTCGACCGAAGGCAGCCAACGAGGTCTGGTCAATGGACTTCGTGTTCGACCGCACGGCCGAAGGGCGTGTCATCAAGTGCCTGACAGTCGTCGATGACGCCACCCACGAGGCGGTGGTCATCGAGGTGGAGCGGGCCATCTCCGGTTTGGGCGTGACGCGCGTGATGGATCGCCTGGCGCAGACGCGTGGTCTGCCCAAGGTCATCCGCAGCGACAATGGAAAGGAGTTCTGCGGCAAGGCGATGGTGACCTGGGCGCATGTGCGTGGCGTGCAACTGCGCCTGATCGAGCCGGGCAAGCCGAACCAGAACGCCTACATCGAGTCGTTCAACGGCCGCCTGCGCGACGAATGCCTCAACGAGCACTGGTTTCCCAGCCTGCTGCATGCACGCGCCGAGATCGAACGCTGGCGGCGGGAATACAACGAGGAACGACCGAAGAAGGCGCTGGGTGGGCTGACACCCGCCGCCTACGCGGAGCAGTTAAAGTGATCCCGGACTCTAAATCGTCCTGCTACTCAATGCGGGGGGACGTCGGTCGTGGAGCAGACCCGCATCATTCGATCGCTCATGCGGGAGGGTTGGAAGATCACCGCCGAAGACGTCGCGGCGCTCAGCCCCTACATGACGAGCCATATCAAACGCTTTGGGGACTACCTGATCGATGCCGAGGCCGTCCCTGAGCCCTACGAAGCCGAACTGGCGCTGGCCGCTTGAGCGTCCACGGCGAGGGGCGCGGGGTGGTGATTCTGCGCAGCCCAACTCGGGCGGTGGCCGTTCAACCCACGAGACCCGTGCTCGCTATGCTTCAAGCGGCGCGGCGCGGCGATGGCAAGGCAGGAGGTACCGTGGATCTCTCGGATTTTCATATTGGCCTGGAATTCGTGGCAGGCGCCGGGTTCCGATGGCGGTGCACCGATGTGGGCACCCGGACCATCTTGGCCATTCAGCTCGATCGGCAGGACCCTAACTGGTACCAGGGGCCGCCGTACATCGCCAAGGAAATCGTGTTCGATGCGCACGAGATCGCGCGTTGCCACCTGACAGATACCGATGCAGTGTCAGCCGCTTTGAAAGAGCACCAGACAATGACACACCCAGGATATCCCTCAGAGGTTGTGACGCGCATGCTGGAGGCGCGGCACGCTCAGCCTTATCCACACGCGGGCGTGTTGCGCTTCGACCGGTGCCGGCCGGACGGGGAAATCCTCCATCCCTATGCAGGGCGGCAGGAGGACGGGGAGTGGGTCGTCGAGCTATACCTGCCGTTCCAAGAGGACTATGAGGTCATGCCGGAACGGGACTTCATCGCGCTGCCTCGGGCGACGCCCGTCGACCTACGGGTTCGCGCGGCCAAGAAAAACGGCTAACCCGTTGCCTCAACTGTGGAATTTCGATTCTAGTTGTCAAAATTACACGTATCTCGGCTCAATCCCCAGTAGGACCGCTACCTCACCGCCCAGAGATCCTGCTCCGATGAGGACCGCGCGCTTGGTCGCTAGCCCTTCGGCTGCAGGGCCAGCGCGGTGATGCACGACCGCCGCATCGAATACGTCGATGGGGGTGAACTCCGCTCGATACCGCTCCGGAATGGCGTAAGCACCGGCTCTTCGCCCGGTCCGCCGGCCGAAGACCTGGGCGCGCTTTGGCACAACATTCTCGCTCCGGAGATGGAAGGTATGCAGGGCAACACCTTTCACAGGGAGCGCGAGAACCAGCCACCGGGAGGCGAGCTTTGCGCTCTCACGGGCCCAACTCCCGAACAATGCACGATCCTCATCCGTCGTGTGCGGGGACAGCCAGGCCGTCAGATCTTTGGGCGGGAGTCGTGGCGGCGGCGTGCTTTGAAGCTGCAGGAAGAACCCCGCCTGCTCCGTCGCACGCTTGGCCAGAAGCCGACGCCCGTAACGTTGCTCCAGCCTAGAAATGTCGTCGTAACTTTCCGCTGCAATGTAGCGAGCGTTCTGGCGCTGGAAGCTTGGATGATCGCTCACGACATAGAGCGGGCATGACCGCTGCGGGATTTGGGGCAACGTCATCCGGTGCCCCGCCGCGGGTTGCTGCAACTCCCAATAGGACCGAATTTCTTTCTCGAACTCCCGCTGGCGGTCTGATGCATCGGCGGCGGGTAACGCAAAGCGCAGCAACGCCAAGGCTCGCGCCCAAGAGGCATCAACTGTGCGCTCAGGATCCCCTGTGATCCGACGTTCGCCACCGCCATACAGGCAAAGCCAGCTGCCCATGACGTGCGGCCACTCCAACTGGGGTGATGGGTTGACGTTGAAGTCGAGTGGGAGCGATGGGAAAGCGGTTGGAAATGCAATCCTGAGCTTTCGATCGAGGCCGATGAAATCGGTTGGTAGCGGAAGCAGAAAAACTGCTGCCTCACCGACTGCGGCTTTCGCTTCCTCCAAAAAGGACGAGGCATCACCTAGGTTCAATCGAAGACGGTCGATGCCTCGTTGCAAAAGTTCATCCACGCAGCAATCAGCCCAAGCGTCCAGGAGGCGAAATGTGGCTCTGCGACGAGCTCCCTGCCACGGCACTTCCACTCAGCGCCCCGAGTACGAGCGAGGAGCGCGTTGTGCCCAAGGCAACCCCGGGCAAGTTCCACGTCGCGGGGAAGTCCTTTATGACCTGTTCGATCAAGGTCCGGCTTGTCCCAAACGACGCCGAAACAGCCTCCTTGAACGATTCCAAGGAGCTCATCTCCTCCAACCCAAGTCGGAAAGAAGCCTGGGCTGCACGATGCCACTGGGCAAAGGCCTCACGATATCGCTGGCCGGTCTCTGGCCGGTTCCATTTCTCCGCGAAGTTTTCGCCCTCGTCTACCGGGTTGAGCACGCGCCATGATCCTGGCCCCCCCTTGATGAAAGTTGGCATCAGACCGATGAGCTCCAGCAGCGCATCCAGCGGCCGACGCTCCATCCGGACCGAAGCCCCCTCGGCGATCTGCTCATAGGCTCGTCCTGCAAGCGTAGTGAGCACCGCCGAAATCGGTCGGTAATCCCTCAACTCAGGGTTCCTCAACGCCCACAGGTCTCGATGTCGCTTCAACAGCTTGATAGCGGCCCGGAGCACGTTCGCATCGATGTATTCACCATAAGCCGGCATGTCTTCCTGGCTGGTCTTGGCGATTACTCCCTCACGAAAGTTCAGCGCCTCCATGGTGATCACCCGAAGGGACAAGCTCCCCACGCGATGCAACCAATCGCTGTAGGCGATCGGACTGCTGGCCTTCCAACCTTGCTCTCGATCCGGCACCTGCAACGCGCCATGGCCTCCAGACTGAGTGTTCGCGGTCACGTTCCGCGCCGGCGTCACATCGATATGGAATCCAGGTGCTTCGTTCGCGTATACGATGCGGATACCACGGCGAAGTTTCTGGATGGGCGTCTCGACGCGGCTCCCCTCCGTGAAGCGCTTCTCGATAGCCTTTAAGACATGTTCGGACTGGGCGTCATCTGCATCCTCAAGCCAAATCACAGCATCCGCGTCCACGGTCGCCAGCTCGCCCTCTGCCCCCCGTGCTGGCTTGATCGCCGTGCGAAGACGGATCGAGCCTTGGGCAAACACATGGGCTCGCTGCAGAATGGGATCGTCTGCAGCCTGAAGTATTCCCTGCAAAGTGTTGTAACGATCCGTGATCGTTGTGTAGAGCCCTTCGGGAAGGGAAATCGCATGGGCGGCCTGGAACAAGGTCGCCTCCCAGCCCTGCAATCGGGTTTCTTCGGGTCGGATGGTCATGCCATGCTCCTTTGCTCAGACGTCCAGCGAGAGATGGAACCGAAACGCGTTCGTGGGCGGGTCCCGGTCATAGATCCGATACCCATGCCGGTGATTGGTCGAGAGCAACGCTCCAAACTCAACGGCAAGGGCAGCGGGAATTGCAGCGAATACGTTGATGGGATCCGGAGAACGAGCTTCCAGGTCGCTCAACGTTCGCTGTAACTGATCGCGGAAGTGACCAATGAATTTCTCGTTCTTCACGTAGGCATACGCCGGCTCTGCAGCGGCGAAGCGCACGATGTGAGCCTCCGGAAGCGCCGCAAGCACATCGCGGTCCGGCACCTCGGCAGAGATGGATAGCACGAGGGCCAAAGGGCCCACTGGATCGTCCTGGTCCTCAACCACGGAGAACGGCTGCGGGAGCGCGTCAGGATCCGACCACCGCAGGCCCGTGTGCCGATCGAGGGAATAGAGCTTGCGCCGCCGACGGTCACCGATCACCTGCCCCAGGATCATCAAGCTTGGAATATCGCCGATGGCTGCCAATCCCACCCAAGGCTCGTCGCCGAGGAGCCCACGGGCGTGGGTGAGCTCACGCGTTATATGGTTTTCCAGGATCGTACGGACATGTCGGTAGTAGCGACCGTCCCGACCCTCCTGATCTAGCTCAGGCAGATCAACGACGAGAGGTGGCCGCAGGGGTTCGACACGATCTCGCCACATGGCTTTTTGCAGGTCGCTGGGTTCAATCCGCACCCGGGTCGTGAAATGCCTCCCCAGCACGATCAGCCCAGCGCCGGGGTTGGCGTGAGCATCCTCAGCAGCAAACCGGATCGACGCCAAATACGCGGTGTGGCGATCGGTCAGATCGGACGCTGGAAATCCTTCCGGCGTCTTATCGATGCTGGTGTGACAGGACCCACACAGAAGCATCAAGTTACCCGGATCGTCGGTGAGAGCGGCCAAGCTCTCCACACTATGCCCATCACTTCCACGCGGTCCGTCCGGACTGGCCGGAAGAATATGGGCGACCTCTCCAAGCTTCTTGGACGTAAGGGTAATTCGGTCCTGGGTAAGGTCCTTGCTACAAAGCTCGCAGTGGCCGGCTGCCCGGATCCAAACCGCGTCTTTAGCCTTGCTGCCAGCATCTATCCGTTTCGTTCCCGCCATCCCCCAACCTCCCTGATGCAACACGCACTCACGCCACGCAGGCTGGCGTGGTAAGACCGACACGCGTTCCCCTACTCCTCGACGATTAAAATTGCGTCACAACGCGAGAAGTCAAGGGCGCATATCGCACTTTCAGCCTAACTTGCCCTCGTCGCAGGGAACGAGACAGGGCTGAAAGTCGGGATGGGCGGAGTAACCGAGATTATTGAATGCCGTGAGCGCGAGCGATCGAGGTTGCATGTTGCCTGCCCTCGCCTTCCAGCGCGCCGATGCCTGCGTTCCGCACTCGCAATGACTACGGCTACTGCAACTGCAGCAGCAGCGAGTGACTTGATTGCCGAAATCCACGCACGTTGGTCTGCCGCAGTAAGGGACAGCCACCAATCCGGACTTGGCCACAAAGGGACACGAGGAGAGATTCCCATGCCAACTTTCCAGACCACCCTCTCCGGCCGTAAGACGCTCACGCTATGACTTGGCAGAAGATATGCCTCAACTGGCCTCAGAGCTCCAACGCAAGTGGGTTGATTTCCACTTAGCCCCAGGACTGGGTGGTTGCGTCCCAGATACCAGCATCGCTAGCCACCTGGGCAACCAAGCGCGCACCGTGAATAGCATCGCTCTTGTTCTTGTAGCCCTCAGCACTGTCTGCGATCTTGCGAGCGTTCGCTGCGTAAAGCGTCCAGCGCCACTCACCTACCGCATCGCGGTAGAGAACAAACTGTTTAGGTTCCCCTGCCATACCTGCCTCTGGTAAATGAGCCGTGCTCGCTCAAGCAAAGGTTACACCGAAGGAATTGCATCCGACGAGTGCTCACTCTCCCGTCGCCTAGCAGCTGGCTCATGTCGCTTCGATCGCATGAGGCCATCGTCGGTAGCTGGTATGCCCTACCCCTGATACCACAGGCTAGTCGCTGATCCAGATACCCGAGTTTGACCCTACCCTTCTTTGCCCCCTCCTAGCCGCCCGCGCCACGCCCACTCCCGATCAAGACAAATCTCAGTTCTCAAGACTGGGCCGTATAGAATCAGTCGAAAGGAAATTGCCAAGGATCGCGATGAATTCGTCCAATCGGGCAGGACTAGACGATGTCCCCCCACTGTTTGATCGCCTGCCATTGGAGCTTTTTCGTCCGTTGGCTGCCAGCAATGGGCGTCGCTACTGGATCATGCTGTGCCGCTTGATCGGCGAGATGTGGGGCGATGGTGGCCGTTCGCCGGGTGAGGAAACACCGAAGCCGGTGGTCATACGCCGGATCGAAACCCTGCTGGCCGCCGACGACCCATGGGACGAAGAACTCGAAACGCCTATCACCATCCGCGCGCATGACATTGCCCGCTTTCTCATCGATTCGGGTTGGCTGAGCCAGCGCCGCCGGGGCGTGGCCGAGATGATTACCGTGCGCCCGGTCATTGCCCAGTTCCATACCGTGCTGTGCGAATTCGCGCAGCACGAGCCTGAATTTCTCGGCAGCAAGGTGCGCTCGATTTTCCTGAATCTGCGCGCCGTGGCCAGCGGCGAGGCCAGTGGCGACCAGTATGCCGAGGCAGCCAAACAGGCCAAGCAGTGCATGGCCTACATCGCCAATACCGGTTGCCGGGTGCAGGATCTGATGGATGCGTTGATGAAGCTCGCATCGCCGGGCGAGTTCGTGCGCGGTTTCTTCGAGGAATACGTCGAAAAGATCTTCATTGCCGATTACAGCGAACTGCGCACCAAGGACCACCCGCTGCAGCATCGTTCGCAGATCGTGGCTATGACCTTGCAGCTCCAGCATGACGCGAAACAGCACGAGGCCTTGCTCGCTTGGTACCAGGAGAAGAAAGCCGGTGGCGACCGTATCCGCGCCGAGTATCTGTACGAGCGCGACACCCGCCTGCTGATGCGCCTGAAGGACGTGGACGAGCAGCTGCAGCGGCTGGATGAGGAGATTCGCGATGCCAACCAGCGCGCCATTGCCTTCATCGAATACAAGATGCGTGCGCCCAAGCAACTGGACAAGCTGCTTGCGCGCGCCATGCAGGCCACCAACCAGCTCGATGAAGGCCACGTGGCATTGCCCGCGGCTTCCGGGTTCCGGCACGCAGGTTCGGAGTTGCTGGCGAAGCCCCGTACAACAACCAGGCCAGTGGTGGCCACCGCCGTGGAGAAGCGTCCACCCACCTTGCAGGAACTGGCCATGGAGCAGTTGCGCAAGCGTATGGCCGACAACCGCCTGGTCGACAGGGTGAAGCTGGCCAACTACGTCGGGCGCCACCTGCGTGATCGCACCTCAGTGACTTCCGACGAACTGGGCATCGAGTCGATCAACGACCTGTGCTGTTACCAGCGCCTGCTACTGATCGCCGCGCATGATGCGTGTCCGCCATCGCAGCGGCGATCTGATCCGCAACTGCAAATGCTCAAGAGTGTACGCATCGAGTTCATGCCCGATGGCACGACGTGCAACCCTTATCTCGAACATCCCCGGTTCCACATCCAACGTGAGCGTGTCCGATGAGCCATTGGGAACGGCTGGCCACCCAGAGCCAGATTCATGTCGAAAGCGACTACCAGAAAGCCGGCTACCGGCTGGTGATGGAGCAAGTGCTTTATGCCAGCGACTCACGCAGCCGCACTGCGTACGAGCTGATCGTCCGGCACCGCAAGGAGTACGACGCCCTGCTCGCCCAGCTGGGCATGACCATCACCCACAACCCGCACATGGGTTACGTGGTGGCCACACCCAGCCAGTACGTTGCCGACAAGATGCGCCTGTCCGAAACACGATTGGCGCTGGTGTTGCGCCGGCTGTACGACGACAAGATGCATGTCGCCGAGATCGTCGGTGGCGAGGCTTTCGTCGACATGATCGAGCTGGAGCGCGCCTACAAGGATCTGCTCAACCGCGAACTGCCTGCCAGTTCCGCGCTCAACGAGCAATTGCAGGCGATGAAGCGTTACGGCATCGCCCGCCTGGAAGACACGCATGACGAGCAACGTCAGCAGGTGGTGATCCGCCCCGGCATCGTCGACGTGCTGGGCGAAACCGCCCTGCTGCAACTGGCCGCACATGCCAACGCTCTGGAAGAGGACGCATCCGATGAAACAGCTTGAGTCGTTGGGATTGGTGCAGTACTTCCTGTATGAGCGGGAAGATCTGCAACTGGGCGGTAATACCGCCTTTCTCGGGCCGAACGGTACCGGCAAGACCGCATTGCTGGATGCCTTCCAGATCGTGCTGCTGGCTGCCGACCGCAACAAGACCCACTTCAACGCCTCGGGTGAAAGCAAGAAGCGCGCCCGCACCTTGCGCGAGTATTGCCTGGGTGTGTACGGGCAAAGTGATACCGAACGCTGCCGTCCCTCGGCCAACACGTATATCAATCTGGTATTTCGCGATCCGGGAACGGGCGTGCCGGTCACGGCGGGTGTGTCGCTCTCGGCCAGCGTCGACGACCCGGATCACACCTTCAACAGTCTCTACATCTTGCCGGGTGTGGCGCTGACCACCCGGGACCATATGGACTCCGAGGCCGACCGGGAAACCATCCTGCCCTGGCGCAAGTTCCAGCATGTTGCCAAGGACGCCTGCACGCTGGTCGGCACCACGCCGGTTTTCACCCAGAACCGTGAGGACTTCCTGCGTCAGCTTTTCATTGGCCATTTGGCGTCGCCCGGCGAGCGTCCCAATACCCGCGCCATCCGCTCGGCTTTTGCCCGTTCGCTCAAGCTCAACAAGGACGTGGACGACCTCAATGAAACCTTGCGCCAGCATTTGATCGAGCAGCGCCTGACCAACGTGAAAGCGTTCCGTACGCGACTGGAACAGTTTCGCGAGGTACGCGAGATGATCCGCCGCCTGATCGATCGCATCGAGCGGGCCGGCGTGGTGGTCGACAAATACGCACAGGTGAAGCGCGAACGCACCATCCACGCCAACCTGGATGCATTGCGTGCGGTGTACGAAACGGAGCGCATCGGCGAAGCGCTGGGCGAGCAGCAGGAAAAGGCCGCGGAACTGGCACGCCAGCTGGAAAAAGCCGGGCTGGACCTGAAGCGTGCGGATACCGAAAAGAAACAGGCCCAAGATGCACGCGATCGCGCCTTCGAGCTACGCAGCATCGATCCGGAGTACCTGAAACAGGCCGGTGAAACCGAGCGTTTGAAGGACAAGGAAAAGCAGCACGCCGACAAGCACAAGGAACTGGGCAACCTGTTGAGGCTCGCGCTGGAAGCGGCCGTCAGCGCGGGAAAACTGTCGGTGATGGCCAACCATCAGGGCGACTTCGAGGGCACCATCCATCAGTTGCTCGACCTGCAGCAGCACGCCGAAGCGCTAGGTGTGCCCGAACCGGTCGCCATTCAGTCCGCCATGCAGGCGATGGCCCACGTGCGCGGTCTGGTTAACAAGGCCTTGTCCAACGCCGAGCGCGACGCCGAGAAGGCCAAGGACGAATTGCGCGATGCGAAAACCGCGTGGGAGCGCAACCAACGCGGACTGACCACGTTGCGTACGCCGGTGATCGCGCTGCAGCGCTTGTTGGCCGACGCCGGCATTGATGCGCAGCCGGTCTGTGATCGGGTGAAGATCGCGGACCCGCAATGGCAACCGGCGCTGGAGGCTTATCTGGGCATCCATGTCGATGCCCTGCTGGTGCCGGAAACGCGGGAGTTGGATGCCATCCGCATCTACAAGGAGCACAAAGAGGCGCGGACCATCTTTCGGGTGAAGCTGGCCCTGCCCTCGCGTGGACGCGCCTGGGTGGCAGGGGGTGGCGGCAAGTTCGCTGCACAGTTGATCGAGGGTGAAGACAAGGTGGCCGTGCGTTACCTGCAAGGGGAGCTGGGTCAGTTGTCGCTGGCCACCAGCGCCGAACAATTGCAGGCTGGCGTCAAGGCGCTTTCCGTCGAGGGCATGGTCAGTTCTGGCGGCGGCGTTGAGCGCTTGCGCCCTCCTGCCCGCAATGAGTGGCTGATTGGCCGCAGCGACACCAACGCGCATCGTCATGCGGCGCAGTTGGCTCTTGACGAAGCCAAGGCGGCGCTGGATAGCGCCACCGCACAGGTCGCGCACATCACACCTGTCGAACAGCGCCTGTCCCTGTTTGCGGACGCCGGCACCACTTCGCCAAGACTGGATGCCCTTTTCACTGCCGCGGCCGAAGGCAACCGCGAATTGCAGGGTCTGCGCAATGCACTGATCGCCGCCCAGTCGGGTCAACTGGCCAGCCTGAATGAAAACTTTGAATTGGCAAGTAGGCGGCTGTCCGATGCGGATGCTGGCGAAAGGCGGTTGATCGAACTCAAATCCACGCTGGAAAACGAACTGCGCAACTCTCAGGTCCGCATCAAGGGGTTGACCGAGCAGCAAGACCTTGCCGTGCTGGATGAAACCAGGACGCGTCAGCAGCCGCTGTACAACGCCAACGAGGTGCAGCGTCACCGCGAACGTTATGACGAGCGCCACGGCGACCGCTGGAACGAACTGCTGGCAGCTTTGCAGGGCGCCATCCGCAACGCCGAAACGGCCGCGGAGAACCATGATCGTGAAGCATGGGAGAAGTTCAGCTTCTATATCCGCGACTTCCAGTTGCAGAACATCGACATCGCCAGCAACCAGTGGGAACGCGCGTACAAGTTCATCCTCGACGACAGGCAACGCCTGGAAGACCTGGAACTGGCCGATCAAGAGGCCAAGTCACAGGAAGCCTATGAGGCAGCGGTCAAGGTGTTTCGCACCGACGTGGCACAAACCCTACTGGAAGGCTTCGACGCCATCGAGGAACAGATCCACGGCCTGAACGACGTGTTGAAACACGCGCCGGAGTTCAGCAACGGCGAGCGTTATCGCTTCAGGCACACGCCGGTCGAACAGCATCGCGCGCTGTACGATTTCCTAAAGCGCGTACGCGAGTACGGCAATGCAGAGGAAGATATCTTCGGCGGTGCAGGCAAGGTGCCCGAGGACTTCAAGGCACTAGTCGAAGGCGATGCCAGCTCCGAACTGCTGAACGAAACCAGCCCGCTCAACGACCATCGCCGCTTCTTTAGCTACGACGTGGAAATCCTTGCTGGTAGCACGTCCATCGGCCTGTTGAGCAAGCGCCTGGGGCCAGGCTCCGGCGGTGAACACCGCACCCCCTTGTATGTGATCTTCGGCGCGGCACTGGCGGCGGCCTACGGCAAGTCGCGCAGCGCGCAGGCCAGTGGCGGCATCATGCTGCTGGATGAAGCCTTCGAAAAAATGGATGCGCAGAACGTTCGCGCCACAGCCGACTATCTCAATGCCCTCGGCTTGCAACTGGTCATGGCCGGGCCCGAAGCGGATCAGGCCAAGATGTCCTCGTTCCTCAATATCTACTACGACATGGCCCGCTATGGGTCGCGCACCGTGCAGCTGACCAAGAACGTCGTGCTCGACGAAGCCCGCGAGCTTCTGCAAAGCGACAACTACCTGCTGCATCCGGAGCTTCTGGACATGGCCATGCAGAACATCGCGGAAACCGAACATGACGCTGGCTGACGAGGTGCTGGCAGGTCTGCTTGTACGAGGCGAACGTGCGCGTCTCCGCGATTCCAGTCGTGCGATCCAGACCATCTTCACCGGCGATGACTCACCCTATTGGCGACTGGACTACGCACAGCGGCAGCACGCGCATGTCCGTTTTGCCGCTGCCGAACACGCGGGTGCCGTGCAATTGCGCTGGGCTAGGCAAGGTGGCGACGACCGTCCGTTGGACCGCATTCGACTGCTGGATACGGACAAGCTGGCGGCATTTCTTGGCATCGCTAGCCGATCCGAAACGCTGCAGAAAGCACGCGCCACCTTGACGCCCTGGCTGACGACGTATCCTCGCGTGATCGAACTGCTGGACGCGTGGGAATACCTAAAAACGCCGCGTGGACTGGGAACGGAAAGCGCCCCCGATGTCGCGGATGCATTGCTGGTGCTCGACGCGTTGCAACAGGAGCAAGGCGAGGACCAGATCGTTCGCGTCTTCAGCCGTCATCTGTTCCGTGACAGCAAGCGAATCGAAGCACTGGTGCGTCATATTGATCTGCTCACGGCAGAGCAGTTTGGCTCCCCTGCGCGGCAACAGGAAGAAGTGTTCGGCACGCTTGGGCTGGTCAAAGAGCCTCAGCCTTTCCTGATGGCCGGCACCGGCCATCTCACGCTGGAATCATCGCAAGGCTGCCCTGTTGCAAAACCCTTCATCGGCGTTTCGGGCAGGCACGTCGTTGCCTACGCAGGAACGCCGGCGTGGGTTCTGAGTATCGAGAATCTGACCACATTCCATCAGGCCAGCCAGCATCTGGATGCCGACGCCGGCCTGATCCTCTATACCGGCGGCATGCCATCTCCCAGTTGGTGCCGCGCCTACACCACGATTCTGGCATCCATCTCAACACACATCCCGGTTTATCACTGGGGTGACATCGACCAAGGCGGCTTCCGGATCGCGGCGCACATCAAGCGCAAATGCATCCACCGACATGCGTTTCTTCCATGGCTGATGGATGCTTCGCAGTTGAGCGGAACGGCTTTCTCTGAAGTGACGGAAATCGAGCGTGGCCGCATGGCGCGGCACGCACATGATGCCGGTTGGGATGCGCTTTCCCGGCACATGCTGGCGCAGACTATCGAGCAGGAAGGCATCGCCATTCGCTTACCGCTGGTAGATGCTTGAATCTACTACTTCGACATCCCCGCTGTTTGACAGCGGTCAAAGGCAGCCAGAGCGGGCAACCGCAATCGAGTTCGAATAGGTCCGCGCCTTGAAACTTTACGGAGCATTGAGAATTCCAGATGCTGACCCCGGTTGCGAAGCCGTGGCGTATGCTTACAGAAGGAATTGGGAGCGGTAGCCGGGGGAGTTCAGATGGCGAAACGTTCGGCCGGAGGCGGCTTATGGCTGGTCTTTGGGACACTGGCGCTATTTGCAATGGTGCCCAAAGAGGTCTGGATTGGGCTCGGGGTAATTGGCGCGATTGCCCTGGTCGCATACTTGGTCATCAAGCATCTAGGCCAAAAGGAGAGGCACGATCCCTACCGGGATGAACCTACTCTGGGCGAGCTGATGGCCAAGAGCGGGCCCCAACGATCTGCCCGTCGGCCTGAGGCCTTGTCCTCCGGCCGGCCTCGCGCAGTCCCTGAACGCCCACGCCCTGCTGCGCTTGCTCCGGCGGTGAAGCGTTCCGGTCAGTCGCCCGAATCGGGCACAGCTCGCCAAGCCACTATCGACGCGAACCGTGAGCGAGCGCAACTCCTGCGCGACAAGTTTCCTGCGACTCCGGCGCGAGCGAATGAGAGAGTGAGTGCGCCAGTTGTGCGTGCACCGTCTCCCGGTGCCTCCCAACCCACTGCACCACCCCCAATAAGCGGACGAGCAATCACGCCGAGTTCGCCCTCAGGTCCTACGTCTCCTCCCAGCCCTATCGCCGCGTCCACGACTAAGACCGAGCCCTCCCTTGGAGGCTCCATGCTCAGAGGTTCGCCTGAGCCCGAACGTATGTTCTCGGTAGCAGCGAATACGAACCCTCCTTCGGCTCACACTCTACCTGCGGCGCCCGCCGGCTTCGGTGAGGGACGCTGGATACCCCCTGGCGAAAGCGTCGAAGTCGCCGGGATGAACTTGCCAGGCGGAATGCTCTATGTCGGTGGGAGGCTGAAGGCGCTCAATGGTGGCACTGATCCATGCCTGATCAGCGGCCAATACAACGTGGCGCGCGTGGGCAACTACTGCGCACGGCAGATGGGCTATTGGCCGAGCTACGCGGAAGCATCCCCAGAGGAACGGCGCGCTTACTTGAACTGGTTGTCGGAAGGTCGCTCGCACCCCGACTGCGACATCGGGTACGTATTTTTGTTTTTCTACGGACTCGAACGTCGCGTCATCGCGGACTCCCCCAACGACCCCTCAGCGCGAAATGACTGGCCAGCCATCGTCGTTGAGCTCCAGCGACTGCTTGCAATCTATGGCGAGAAGTCAGGATCGTTCAATCGCTACGCCGGCGAACTTCTGAGTTGGATTGAACTAGACGGAAAATCGAGCCAGCTCTATAAGCAGCCCGTCCCGGATTTCCCGAAAACCTATGATCTGCCACTGTATCTTCGACTAGCTCTCGGCCAAGCTGCCGTCGATCGAGTTCCGCTTTCCTCACACCTTGCGCTGGCTTGGCTCCGGTTAAGTCCGGAATGCCACTTGCGGACGGCGGCCACTCGTTGTCCCAACGAGTTCGAGCGGCTGTTCGCTCAGCGCTATCACGAAGTTCTCGGCCCGGGGCTAGTGCTTCCGAAAAACCGCACCAAGCTCAAGTTCGTGTACAAAGCCGCCTCCGCGGGGCTGCAGGGTGCCAATGTCACGATGTCGTTCGGGGACATCCCGGACGTCACTGCCTTGACCGCACCTATCAGGAAGCTGATGGACATTTCGAGCCAGTGCACGGATGAACTTGGTTCTTACAGCCGCCTCATCGGAAAGGATCCTGGGGCAGCCGAAGCGTTGGAAGGACTGTTGCTGTTGCCCGCTACCCTCTGGCCTGCAGCTACTCAAGCAAAATTGCGAGCGTTGACCGCACAAATGCACGAAGGCCGGCTGTCGCTGCCGCTGAAAGAACTTCTTGTAGTGTTGGGTGGTGCCAACCAAGCGTTCAATCGAGATCGCGCGCGAGGCTTGGCGCTAGCGCTTGAAGGCGTCGAAATTGGGATGGAGCCACATGTCCTCGGTGGCGCCAAGGCACCAGGCGAGCAGGACACGATCGTGTTGTTTGCTCAACCGCCCATGGACTCGGATGTGGGTTCGCGTACCGAGTATCAAACGGCTGCGTTGACGCTGCAGTTGGCGTCGGCCGTGGCCCAGGCTGATGGAGACTTCGATGATCGAGAGATCGCACATCTGCGGGCGGAAATCGAAGGATGGGCGCACCTTACCCACGCCGAGCGCCGCAGGCTGCACGCGCATCTGCAATGGTTGACGACCTCGCCAATGAACTTAACGGCGCTGAAAAAGAAGTTGGAGCCCTTGCCCATCGCGGCGCGCGAGACGCTCGCTGTCTTCATGGTTATTCTGACTCAGGCCGATGGCTTCGTCTCACCCGGTGAAGTGAAGTTCCTGGAAAAGGTCTACAAAGCTCTAGGCGTAGAACCCAAGCGCGTGTTCAGCGACATCCACACCGCGGGTTCCGGCGGCACGCCTGTTCCCCCTGTCCAAGCTGGGAAGCAGGGATTCCACTTGGATGCTGAGCGTATCGCGGCATTGCAAAAAGACACGATACGGGTCTCGGCACTGCTTTCGGAGATCTTCGCCGAGGAAGCTGACAGTCTGCACGAGTCTGCTGCACCCACCTCGGAACCGGAGGTCGAAAACAAAGCCAATGCGCCGCTGGGCCTGGACGAGGACCATTCCGCCCTGCTGCGCTTGCTACTGTCGCGGCCCGAGTGGGCGCGTGCCGAGCTGGAGGACGCTGCCGCCGACTTGGACCTGATGCTCGACGGCGCGATGGAACAGATCAACGAGGCGGCTTTCGAGGCGTTCGAGGAGCCCCTGTTTGAAGGCGAAGACCCGATTTCAGTGAATACCCAACTACTTGAGAAGATCGAAGCATGAATGCTGCCATTCGCCCCAAGGATCGCGATGCCGTCATCCAATCTCTGCGCGCCGGTGTCGTGCCCCGTGCGGGGCAACACCTGATTCAGGTTGCCCGAGGTAGGGAGATCGAAGCGTTGGTCGCGGATACTGACCGCGTTGCCGATGGTGGCTCATCGTTCCGCTTCGTCATCGGCGAATATGGTGCGGGCAAGACGTTCTTTCTCAATCTGATCCGCGCCATTGCCATGGAGCGGAAGCTTGTCGTTGCCAACGCCGACCTCAATCCCGATCGACGCCTGCACGCGTCCGGCGGGCAGGCACGGTCACTGTATGCCGAGCTCATGCGCAACTTGGCCACGCGAACCAAGCCAGACGGTGGCGCCTTGTCCGGCGTGGTCGAGAAGTTCATCGCCACGGCCAGGTCCGAAGCCAAAGCACAGAACCAATCCACTGAACAGTTCATCCGCTCGAGGCTGGAACAACTGACCGAGCTCGTCAACGGTTACGACTTTGCCGATGTCATCGCGGCCTATTGCCGCGGCGTCGAAGAAGGAAACGAGCAGCTGAAGTCAGACGCGGTTCGCTGGTTGCGCGGTGAATTTGCGACCCGGACCGACGCGCGCGCGGCACTGGGCGTTCGTACGATCGTCGATGACGCATCGGTCTACGATCAGCTGAAGCTCATGGCAAGATTCGTGCGCTTGGCTGGATACGCGGGGTTGTTCGTGTGTCTGGATGAAATGGTCAATCTCTACAAGCTTGCCAATTCGCAAGCGCGCAGCTCCAACTACGAACAGATCCTGCGCATGCTCAACGACTCCCTGCAGGGCACGGCTGTAGGCCTTGGATTCGTGCTGGGCGGTACACCGGAGTTTCTGATGGACACGCGCCGCGGGATTTACAGCTACTCGGCACTTCAAAGTCGGCTTGCTCAGAACACTTTCGCGACCAATGGGCTTGTCGATTTCTCGGGCCCGGTGCTGCGCCTTTCGAGCTTGACCATGGAAGATTTCTACCTGCTGCTGGGGAAGATCCGCCACGTATATGCCGCCGGTGACACCGCCCGATATTTGCTCCCGGATTCGGCGATTGTGAGCTTCATGGAGCACTGCGCCAATCGCATCGGTGACAGCTTCTTCCGCACGCCGCGCACCACGATCACGTCCTTCATCAATCTCTTGGCCATCCTGGAACAGAACCCTGGCACCGACTGGACAAGCCTGATCGAAGAGGTCCGGGTAGAAGCTGATGAAGGTGGTAAGAGCGATATGGCCGTAGATCCGGAAGACGAGTTGGCTTCGTTCAAACTCTGATGGCAACGTCACAGGCTTTCCTGCAGCTAGATCCTCGGATACAACGCTATCTGTGGGCCGAGGGTTGGGGCGCGCTGCGCGATGTGCAGGAACAAGCCATTCCACTGATCCTGCCTGGTGACCAAGATGTCATCGTGGCTGCCAGCACGGCCTCGGGGAAAACCGAAGCTGCTTTCCTCCCAGCCCTAACCCATCTGCTCGACCGGTCAAACGACGGTTTGATCGTCTATATCAGTCCGTTGAAAGCGCTGATCAACGACCAGTTTGGGCGCTTGGACCGTCTCTGCGAGAACCTGGACGTGCCCGTTTGGCCGTGGCACGGGGATATTAGTTCGACTTCCAAGAGGAAGTTCGTGCAAGAGCCAACTGGCGTGCTCTTGATCACGCCAGAGTCTCTGGAAGCCACATTGTGCAATCGTGGCACGAGCATCGCCGCCCTGTTCAAGCAGATGACCTTCTTTGTCATCGACGAACTCCATGCGTTCATCGGCACCGAACGCGGGAAGCAACTGCAGGCGCTGATGCACCGTATCGAAGTCGCACTGGGGCGCACGGTGCCTCGCGTCGGCCTTTCCGCCACGCTGGGCGATATGGGCTTGGCGGCCCAATTCCTACGGCCCGACTGCCCGGTAGCGATAGTCGACGCGGCATCGAGTGGTGGCCAGTTGCTGATCTTGGTCAAAGGGTTTGAAGAACCCGTGGCCGCCGACGGAACGGGCGGCAAGGACGATCCGGAAACGGAGCGTGCGCCGCTGGCGATAGCCCAACACATGTTCAAGACTTTGCGCGGCTCCAATAACCTCGTATTCCCGAACAGCCGTCGGGAGGTCGAGCGCTATACACATCTTCTGAATGAGTTGTGCGATCGGGCCCAAGTTCAAAAGGAGTTCTGGCCACATCACGGCAACCTGTCGAAGGAAATCCGGTACGAAACCGAGGCGGCGCTGAAACAGCGCGAGCACGCGGCGACTGCCGTTTGCACCAGCACTTTGGAGCTAGGCATCGACATCGGGGCGGTCAGAAGCGTAGTGCAGATCGGCACGCCACCATCCGTTGCAAGTCTCCGACAACGACTTGGCCGTTCCGGCCGACGCGAGGGCGAACCGGCAATCCTGCGCGGCTATGTCATCGAAAGCGCCTTGGATGCGAAGGCTGGCTTGGAAACTCGGCTTCGATTGGACACGGTACAGGCTGCGGCCGTCATTTCGCTCCTGCTGGAAAATTGGTTCGAGCCGCCCGCCGTGAACGGGGCGCACTACTCCACGCTCGTGCAGCAGCTCTTGTCTTCCATCGCGCAATACGGTGGTCTTCAGGCAACGCAAGCGTTCCACCTTCTCTGCACTCCCCCCGGTCCGTTCGAGCGGGTGTCCAAAGACGCCTTTGCCGAGCTGCTGCGCACCCTGGGGCAAAAGGATATCCTGACGCAGGATCACTCGGGGCTGCTGCTTCATGGTCGCATCGGCGACAAGATCGTCAATCACTATTCCTTTTATGCGGCGTTCTCGAGCGACGAGGAGTTCCGCATCGTTTCCAGTGGCAAAGCATTGGGGACGCTACCTGTCTCTCAAATGATGACCCCTGGCCAGCGCATCTTGTTCGGGGGGCGTACTTGGCTCGTTGAAGCGATCGACGAAGAGCACAAAACAATCCATGTCGCGCCCGCCAAAGGCGGCGCTCCGCCGCTGTTCAATGGTGGTAGCGGGCGTGTACATACACAGGTGCGGCAACGTATGCGCGATATCTATGTTGCGCACGACGCGCTGCCCTTTCTCGACCCCACGGCACAACGTTTCGTAGGGGAAGGACGTGAGGCGTTCGCTACGCTTGCGTTGGCCGATCGTTTGCTGCTGGATCAGGGAAGCCAAACGATCCTGTTGACTTGGCTGGGAGACGCGGCCAACGAGGCCATCGCTTGCGTACTGATGTCGCGCGGCGTCCAGGCATCCACAGGCCAGCTGGGGGTCGAGATCCAGCGCGCAGGCCGTAGCCTCGAAGAGATCGGAGGCTTGTTAGGTGACATCTGTTCGGAACCTGCAGCACCTGTGGACGAACTGCTCGCGAAGGTAGGTAATCTCGTCCGCCAAAAATGGGATGGATTGCTTTCACCGCGCCTCCTGCGGCAAAGCTATGCCAGCTCCAACTTGGATATCGATGAGGCTCTGGCTTGGCTTCGCGCGACGTTTGAATCGCAGCGATATCAGATCAGCGACGGTGCCTAACTCATTTGCCGGCCAGATCTTTAGGGAAAGTCCTGGCTGCCGGGTCGAGGGGCGCGTTCTGGCGAGGCTGATATCTGCTTCGAAAATAGCCCTGCCCTACCCCCGATAACTTGGCCTTATCACCCTGCCCTGGTACCTGCGCCGAATTGCGTTAGGTGTCGCTGATGCCGCGTAGACGCACCGATGCCCAGCCGACACGCCCCTAAACTTTTGCCACGTCCCCCGGATAGGTTCCTGAGGTGGTCGCCATGGTGGCGGACACGGCAGGAAGGTCAGGGGCAGGACGATGGTCGCAGTCATCGCAGGAAACGGGCTCGGTCTGGACAACAGTTCCTTGCGGCAGCTGGGCCTGGGAGGCCAGGCGACCGTGGGCCAAGGCCGTGTCGGCCAGTATCTCAACATCGCCAGTGGCAACCTCGTCCTGCAAAACGCCGACGAGGGGATGATCTTCGGCGGACTGCCGCTGAGTGCGCTTCGCACCTACAACAGTCAGGGCCAGCTGAGCGGGAACGAGGGCTGGTTGTTCGGCTTCAGCCGATCGGTCGGCGGTCTCACCGGGACGCTCGACACCGCCGGCAGCACGGTCACGCGCACGGATGACGATGGCTCGTCGGTGGTGTACGCCTACGACACCACGACGAGCCGATACGTCAGCACCGGGCAGAGTGGTCCGTCGGACACCCTGAGCTGGGACGCCGGTGCCTCGACCTGGACCTGGATCGACACGGCGGGTTCATCCGACCAGCGGCAGGAGACCTATGACGCCAGCGGCCGACTGACCGCGCTGAGCGATCTGCAGACCGGTGCCAGCTACAGCTTCAATTACAGCAACGGTCAGCTCGCCGCGATCACGGCGGCCGATGGCGACAGCCTGATCTTCGGCTACACCGGCAGCCAGCTGACGAGTCTGACGATCCAGGAAGTGCCGCCCGGCGGCAGCACGCCGGTCACCCGTCAGCAGGTGAGCTATCACTACGACAGCCAAGGCCGGCTGGACGTCGTGACCACCGCCTTGGGTTCGGACACTGACGCCACTCCGGCGAGCTACACCACCACTTATACGTATGACGGCACCAGCGACCGGGTAGCCTCGGTCAGCCAGAGCGACGGCACGGTGGTGAGCTACACCTACGCCGCCCAGACTGACGGCAGCTGGCGTCTGGCGACGATCACGACTGGAAGTGGCGCGGCGGCGCAGGCGATCGCCCTCAGCTACGACTTGGACGGTCGCACCACGACGGTGACCAATGCGCTGGGTCAGGCGACCACTTACCAGTATGACGATGCCGGCCACCTGATCCAGGTGATGGCGCCAACCGTCAACGGTCAAACGCCCACCACGAGTTACCAGTACGACACCGACGGTAACCTGCTGCGCCTGACCGATGCCGACGGTGGCATCACCAGCTACCAGTACGACAGCCACGGAAACCTGTTGGGCGTGGAAGACCCCACGGGCCATACGATCCGCTACACGTACAACAGTCTGGGCCGGATCGTGAGCCAGACGGTTTACGTTACGCCCGCGCAAGGCGTGATGGGCCAGCCCGGCTATGTCGCCCCTACCGACGGGCAGACCACATACTACGTCTACTACGACGCCACCGACGGCAACCGATTGGCGGCGGTCATCGATCCGCTGGGTCACGTCACAGGCTACACGTATACCGGCCTGCCCGATGGCCGGGCAGTGCTCAGCAGCACGCAGCACGGCTTAGTGGCCACGTTCGATCTGACTGGGGCGAGCCCGGACGCCCCCCCGACGCTGGCCCAATGGCAGGCGTGGGTAACCAGTGCGTCGTTCGAGGCCTCCCTGGGGCAGAGCACGCGTACCGACTACACATACGATGTGCGGGGCCAACTGGCCACACAAACCGAGTGGGCGACCGTCGACAGCACCGGTGCCGGCGTGCTCGACGCGGGCACGGTGGTCAGCACCTTCGTCTACGACGTGCGGGGCCAGTTGCTGCAGAGCGCGACAGAACGCGGGGCCGGCCACGCCACCCCCGAGATCACCAGCTACGCCTACGACGGTCTGGGGCGCCTGATCAGCCGCACCGATCCGTTGAACCAGGCCACCAGCTACGTCTACACCGACAGCAACGGCACGTTGGCGATCGTCCAGGCCAACGGACTGACCACCACGCAGGCCTACGACAGCGCCGGGCGGCTGCTCAGCAGCACGCAGTCGGCCAGCGGTCAGACCAGTCGCGTCACCACCTACCTCTATGACGCGGCCGGTCGTCAGGTGGCCACCATCGATCCGGCTGGCAACGCCAGTTACACCTTCTACGATGCCGACGGTCGCGTTGCTGGCACGGTGGACGCGACGGGCGCCGTCAGCTCCATTACCTACGATACTGCTGGGCACGTCATCGGCACCACCCAGTATGCGACCGCGATCAGCACTGCGGGCTGGATCAGCGGTGGCGCGCTCACCGCCAGTTTCCCCGCCAGCTTGCCGGTGCCGGCGCCCAGTGCCGACGACCATATCCAACGCGTGGTAATGGACGCCGCCGGACGCGTACTGGCCACGATCGATGCCGAGGGTCACGTCATCACCACGCGGTATGACGGCGAGGGCCGGGCCATCGCGACGACGGCGTTTGCGACGGCGCTGACGGCCGCACAGTTGGCGACTCTGGGCAATGCACCCACTTGGGCGGCACTGCAGGCGGCGCTTCATCCCGACGCGCAGGATCGTACCGGCTACACGCTCTATGACCCCGATGGGCGGGTGGCGGCGACGGTGGATGCGGCCGGCTTCGTGACGGTTATCGAGTACGACGGTGCCGATCGAGCGACGCGAACCACCACGTACGCGATCGCCCTGAGCCCAGCCCAGCGCAGCGCACTGGATAGTGCGCCGACGCTGGCCACGCTGCAGGGGGACTCTCTCACGGCCAGTGCGGACGATCAGGTCGTGCGCACCTATTACGACGGCGACGGCCGGGTCGTAGCGCAGGTGGATGCAGACGGCTACCTCACCGCGATGGGGTATGACGAGACCACGCACACCACGACGACGGCGCGTTACGCCATGGCCCTGACCGCCAGCCAGCAGGCCGCCCTCACCGGAGCGGAAAGCGTGGCGACCCTGGTGGGCCTGCTCGGCAGCACGCCCGCTAGCCAGGTCAGCACGGCCACGTACGACGCAGATAACCAGATCGTCTCGAGCACCGCCGTGGACGGCACGGTGACCGCATACCACTACAACGCAACGGGACAACTGCTGAGCACCACGGTCACGCCGGTTTCGGGACAAGGCACCGCCCGAACGACCAGCATGACCTACGATGCCTTCGGCGGGACGCTGACGCGCACCGACGGCACCCAATCGACGACGACCTATGCCTACAACGTTCTAGGCCAACGCATCCGCGCCACCGATGCGCTAGGCAACACGGTCTGGACCTGGTACGACACCGAGGGCAGGGTCGCCTACACGGTGCAGGGACAGCCCACGGGCAGCACGCGCAATGCGTTGGGCAACGTCACGGCGTTCACCTACAACGCCTTCGGGCAGGTGGCCAGCACACGCACGTATGCCGCCGTCCTCACGCTCACCGGCGGAAGCAGCAGCGGCACCACGCTCAACCCGGCGACGGCGACACTGGCGCAGGTCTCGGCGGCGGTCGCGGCGCTGCCGGTGGTGCCGGATGATGCCAACGCCCTGACCACCTACCACTACACCCTGGATGGTCAGGTGGCCAGCGTGACGGATGGCGCGGGTTACCAGACAGCCTACGTCTACGATGCCTTCGGCGATCGCATGCAAGTGCAGCAACAGCTGAGTGCACCGGGCAGCGCGTTGAGCGCCTCCAACAGCACTCTTAGCACCTTCACCTACGACGCACGCGGCGAGCAGGTCGGCGAGGCGGACGCTGTCGGTACCGAGGTGGCTCGCAGCGTATCGACCACCTACGACGCGTTCGGGCGGGTAACGAGCCGCACCGATGGCGACGGGCACGTCGTCACCTTCGGCTATGACCGCCTGGGCCGCCAGGTCAGCAGCAGCCAGACCATCGGTGGAGTGGCGCGAACCACACAGACCACCTACGACGCTTTCGACCGCGTGCTGACGCGGGCCGATGCGCTGGGCAACCTCACGACGTACCAGTACGACCTGGCCCAGCACAAGACCCTGGTCACCACGTCCGATGGCGTGACCCTGACCACGGTGACAAACGCGTACGGCGACACGGTGAGCGTGACGGACGGCGCTGGCAACGCCACGACGTACACGTATGACGCCGAGGGCCGGCGGTTGACCACCACCGATGCCCTGGGCCATACCGCCACCGATGTCTACGACGCCGACGGCGAGTTGATCCGCACCACCGACGCTACCGGGCACGCGATCGCCTACAGCTACGATGCCGCCGGCCGCGCGCTGTCACGCACGGTCGACCCGGATGGATTGGCACTGCGGACGACGTACGCCTACGACGGCGAAGGCCGCCAGCTGAGCGTGACTGATCCGACCGGGACGGTCGCCACCTACACTTACGATGCCGATGGCCGCGTGCTCACCGAGGTCCAGGATGCCGGCGCCGGCAAGCTCAACCTCACCACCACGTACACGTACGACGGCGCCGGCAAGACGCTGACTGTCACGGTCGGCGCTGGTACCGGGGCGGCACGCACCACCCGGTACGTGTACGACAACCTCGAGCGCCTGAGCCAGCAGATCATCGATCCCAGCGGGCTGGGGCTCACCACGAGCTACACCTATGACGCCGACGACCGGCTGGTCGCCGTCACCGACGCCAACGGCCACGTCACGCGAAGCGTCTATGACGAAGCGGGCGAGAAGATCTTCACCATCAATGCGGCCGGTGCGGTCACCCAGGCGACGTACGACGCCGACGGACGAGTAACAGCGGTGCGCGCGTACGCCACGCCGTTGAGCACGGCCCAACTCGCCGCGCTGGGCAACGCCCCGACGGCGTCAGCCGTAGGAGCGGACATCGTGGCCGATGCCGGCGACACGGTGTCCTACAACGCGTACAACGCCGAAGGCCAAGTACGCTACCGCATCGACCCGCAGGGGTATGTGACCGAAACGCGCTACGACGCCGCCGGCCGAGTCAGCGAAATGCTGGCCTACGCCCACGCGATCAGTGTGAGTGCGGGCGAGGCCACGGTCTTGCAGACGTCGCAGGCGACGGCGCTGTCCTCGCTGGCCAGCCTGATCAGCGGGGCCGGCAACACCGACGCGAACGCACACGCCACGCTCAACTTGTACGACGCCGATGGCCATGTCCGCTTCGTGGTGCAGCAGAACACGGTCGCCGGCCAGCTCGTCGGCATGGTCAGCGAGCAGCGCTATGACGCGGCTGGCCGGGTTATCGCCCGCGTCGCATACGGCAGCACCTTGCCATTGGCCCTGGGCTCGGCCCTGAGTGCCCAGTTGAGCACGGACAGCGTGACGCAAGCGCTGGCCAGCGCACCGAAACAGGTCGACCAGAGCGTATACGACGCCGCTGGGCGGTTGCGCTACCGCATCGACAACGCCTTTCAGGTGACCGAAACCCAGTATGACGCCGACGGCCGAGTCCTGAAGACGCTGGCCTATGCCCACGCGATCGTCCTACCCGGCGTACTCACCGTCGCGAGCCTGGCCGCCGCCGTGAACACCGCTGGCACCGACGGCGCCCATATCGGCACCACCACCTACGACGCCACCGGTCGCGTGCTGACGACGGGCGATGCGCTGGGTGTCAATGCCACCTATACCTACGACGCCACCGGCCTGTCGCTGACCCAGGCCGACCGCGACGGCCACCTCACCACGACCACCTACGATGCGGGCGGGCGCAAGATCCTGGTGCAGTCGCCGACGGTCACCGTCGGCAGCGAGAGCAGCGTCCACCTCTACACCGAGTACCAGTATGACGGCATAGGCAACGTTACTGCGATCAGCCAAGGGGCCGGCAGCACCGTCGGCACGGCGACATGGACGAGCACGACCACCTACGCCTATGACGCCGTCGGCCACCAAGTCACGACGACGTACCCCGGCGGTATCACCACCCAAGTCACCTACAACGCCCTGGGCCAGGCCGTGGTCGACAAGGATGCCAACGGCCACTACCAGTACAAGGCCTACGACGCCGACGGCCAAGTGGCTTATGCCGTCGATGCCGATGGCTACGTCACCGGCACCTCGTACGACGCCTACGGCAACGTCACGGCGCTCACCCGTTACGCCGCTGCGCTGAACACGGCGGCCATTGCCGGTTGGAGTGCCGGCCAGCCGCTGAGTTTGGCGCAGGTCCAGCAGGGCCTGACGACCTCCGGCAGCGACCGCACGCTCACCACCACCTACGACCAGCGCAACCAAAAAATCGAGGTCATCCAGCCGTCCATCAGCTATACGCTGTCCATGGGACCGTTGGCTGGCACCTGGACAACCGGGGCGCCGACCACCCGCTACACCTACGACGCCTATGGCAACGCCACCAGCAGCGCCACCCTGATCCAAGGGGCGTTGACCGTGGGTAGCACCACCACGCCAGCGATCTGGGCCACCACCTACACCTACTACGACAACCTCGACCGCGCGGTGATGACGGTCATGCCCACCGGGCAGTACACCGCTCCACAAGGGTACGTGACCACCACCAGCTACGACGCGTTCGGCCAGGTCACCGGCACGGTGCAGTATGCGCAGGCGATCAGCACCAGCGCGATCACCACTGCGGCGGCCCCTGCCCTGCCCGCGGCGCCGACCGCCGCCAGCGGCGGCAACCGCAGCAGCACTTTCAACTACGACCTGATCGGCCGCAAGGTCGCCGAAACGGACACCGGCACCGTCACCTATGCCGGCGGCACGCTGGGCCAGCTCGACGGCGCTCCCGGTGCCGCCACAGCCAGCAGCGTCACCAGCTACACCTACGATGGCGAGAATCGCCTGCTCAGTGTCACCGTCAACGGCGCCACCACGAGCACGACCTACGACGCTGCCGGCAGGGTGGCCAGTGTCACCGCACCGGCGCGCCTGGCGCTGGTGGCCGACTGGCAGTCGAAACTTCAGAACACCCCGGGGGATGACCTCACCAGCGGCGAGCTGTACACCACAGTCAGTCCGGTGACGACCTACGTCTACGACGCGCTGGGCCACGCACTGAGCACCACCACCTCGGCCGGTGGCCTGTCGCAGACCACGCAAGCCACCTACGATGCGCGCGGCAACCAGCTGACCAGCACGGATGCCATGGGGGTGGTGACCACCAGCACCTACGACAACAACGGCAACGTGCTGACCCAGAGCTATGCGCTGACCGCCAACGGCGCCTCCAGCACGGTCACCACGACGTATCGCTACGACGCCAACAACCAGCAGCTGAGCACCGCCGTGCAGCGTGCCGGCCAGAGCGGTAACGACAGCTACACCCAAGTGAAGTACAACGCCTTCGGCGAAATCGTGGCCAAGGGCGACCAGCAGGGCTACGAGGCGGCCTACACCTACGACAACGGCGGCAACTTGATCGATGAGCCCGATGCCAAGACCGGTATCGTGCACAACCTCGGTTACGACCTTTCCGGACGCCTGCGAGGCGACGGTTACCAGGGGCCGGGCGGCTATGTCTGGACCGCCTATCTTCGCGACCTGGCCGGCCGCGTCATCTCGGAAACCGCGCCCAGCGCCACGGCCGCCACCGGTGAGAGCGCCAATCCGGTGATCCACTCCTACGACCGCTGGAACAACGTCACCTCCACCACGGATGCCAACGGCAATACCACCACCGCCACCTACGACAGCCAGAACCACCTGATCGGCGAGGTCGAGGCCCGGGTGCTGGTGGTGTCCGACAGCGGCGTGCGCACCTGGGCCACGCCCACCAAGACCTGGTACTACAACATCGCCGGCCAGCTGATGGGCGTGACCGACGAGAACGGCCATTCCGCATGGAACGCCTATGACGACGCCGGCAACCTCACCACGGCCGAGGATGCAGCAGGCGCACTCACTTACACCGCCTACGATGCACTTGGCCGCGCGGTGGCGCAGCAAACCCCGCCGGTCAACACGGCGACCGGCCCGGTGGCTCACATCACCTACTCCGCCTACGACGCCCGCGGCCAGGTCACCGCCCAAGGCGACTTTCTGCTGAATAGCGATGGCACCAAACGAACCCAGCAGGCGCAGCAAACCTACACGCTCAACAGCCATGGCGACCGCATCCGGGTCACCGACGCGCTGGGCAATACGGCGTATTACGACTACGACAGCCAGCACCGGGTGATCCGCAGCCAGACCCCGATCCAGCACGCCAACGGCTGGGCCGAGACGTTCACCTACGACGTCAACGGCAACAAGATCGGCAACACCACCGCCAACGGCGATAGCCAAAGCTGGGACGTCGATTACTTCGGGCGGGTCCAGTCGCACACGGACCTCAGCGGTGCGCAAACCAGCTACGCCTACGATGCCAACTCCGGCCTGTTGACCAGTATCACCAGCCACTGGGTGCCGGCCGGCCAGACCGATCCGGCCTATCTGGCCGCGGGTTGGAACGGCAGCACCGGCGTCCAGGTTTACACGTACGAAGCCGACGGCCAGATCGCCCAGGTGTCCGAAAGCGTGGATGGCGTGGCGCGCGCTTCGGATATCTACCAATACGACGCAAACGGCAACACGGTATCCGACATCACCTCGACCAGCGACGGTGCCGGGCTGCAGATCCAGGACCAGACCGACATCAGCTACGACAGCCACAACCGGATCAGCGTGGTCAGTACTCGCGACAGCAGCACCGGCATCATCACGTCGCGCGAAGTCATCAATTACGATGCGGTCGGTAATCGCCGAGCAGTGTTCGTGCAAAGCGCGTATGGCCCCTCAGCCTCGCCCATCACCGGTACCGGTGGTGCACCGACCGGCAGCCTCGCCGGCCAGACGGCCGCGCCGGGCCAAGCCTGGAGCTTCAACGCCGCCGACCACTTCGTGGACAACATCGGCTTCGGACTCACCTTCACCGCCAAGCAGGCCAACGGCAGCGCGCTGCCCGGCTGGATGCACTTCAACGCCAACGGCACCTTCAGCGGTACGCCAACTACCGCCGGCAGCTGGTCCGTCACCGTCACCGCCACCGACGTCAATGGCCAGAGCGTCAGCAGCACATTCGGCGTCACTGTGCCGGTGGTGGATCCGATATTTACCGGCGGCACCACCAACCCCACCGGCAGTGTGCATGGCGCGCTGAGCTTCACCGTCCCCACCGCCACGGACGCCAACGGGTCGGCCCTGACCTACAGCGCCACCCTTGGCAGCGGGGCGGCTCTGCCGTCCTGGCTCAGCTTCAACCCGAGCACGTGCACCTTCACGGGCACCCCGCCCGTGGGCAGCATCGGCAGCTACGCGCTCAAGGTCACCGCCACCGCCGCCAACGGTGGCAGCGCGAGCGAAACGCTGACCCTCACCATCGCGTCGACCCCGCCGGTTTACGTCGGCGGCGTAGGCGACCAGAGCATCCCCGCCACCCGCGCCTTCAGTTTCAGCTACCCCGCCAGCGACTTCAGCGAGGCCGACGGAGACGCGCTGACCTTCACCGCCGGCAGTTACAGCATGAGCGGCGGCATCGAAAGCGATGCCGCCCTGCCGAGCTGGATGAGCTTCAACCCTGCCACGCTGACCTTCAGCGGGACACCACCGCTCAGCGCCGAGAACCAGATCTTCACCCTGTACCTCAAGGCTACCAATCCTCAGGGCCAGGCGGCCGAGGCGCACTTCACCGTCACCGTGGTGCATTACGTGCAGCCGGCGCCGGTCTACCAAGGCACGCTGACCGATCGCACCGGCGTCATCGGCGGCAGCGCCGTCAACTTCACCTTGCCCAGCGGTGCCTTCACCGAGCCCGATGGCGGCGCGCTGACCTACAGCGCCATGGTGCTGGTCCCGGCGCACGAACAGGACTACCCCGTCAACGGTGGCACCGACGTCGGCACCCGCACCATCGCGGCGCAATGGGTCGCCTTGAGCACGGTGGGCCTCACCATCAACGCCACCACCGGAGCGATCACCGGGGTGCCGACCACGCTGGACTACAACATTTCCACCGTGGGCGCCGGAACCTTCCAGCACGATGCCAGCTACCAGATCGAGATCATTGCCACCAACGGCCAGGCCGAGACCGCAGCGGGTACCTTCACGCTGAGCAATGACTTTGCGCCGCCGGCCGTACAGCAGGCACCGTCCAACCTGTCGGCCAATCCGGAAACGGG
>CALCWL010000283.1 GCA_937906285.1 uncultured Rhodanobacter sp.
TGGCTGGGCCGGTTGATCGCGCGCATGCACGGGGTCGGTGCGCGCGCGCCGTTCGTCCACCGCGGCCGGCTCGATCGCGACACCATGGTGCAGCAGCCGATGCGTGCGGTGCTCGCCTCGCCGCTGCTGCCGGCCACGCTGCAGACGAATTACCGCGTCGCCGCGAGCCGGCTGGATGCGGCGATCGCCGCGCGCCTGGAGGCGGTCGGGCCGGTGCGCCAATTGCGCCTGCACGGCGACTGCCATCCCGGCAACGTGCTGTGGACCGACGCCGGGCCGCACTTCGTCGACCTCGACGACGCCCGCACCGGCCCGGCCTTGCAGGACCTGTGGATGCTGGCCAACGACGAACGGGCGATGGATGCCGTGCTCGAAGGCTACCGCCAGTTCCGCGACTTCGACGACGGCGAACTGGCGCTGGTCCCGGCATTGCGCGCGATGCGCCAGCTGCACTACGCCGGATGGATCGCCGCGCGCTGGCACGATCCGGCGTTTCCCGCCGCGTTCCCCTTCGTCGCCGAATCGCGCTGGTGGGACCAGCACGTCGCCGATCTGCACGAGCTGGCCGACGAACTCGGCGCCCCCTCGTAGGCGCCCGCTCGCGGGCGATGCTGTTCCCGGATTCGGGATGCAGCAGGAACATTGCCCGCGAGCGGGCTCCTACAATCCACCGACTTGCTTTCAGGAGTTTCTTGCATGCGCACCACCTTGTTCCGCCTGATCGGCGTCTTCGAAATCGCCGGCGGCCTGTACGGCCTGGCGGTGATGCTGCGCCGGCTGTGGCCGCTCGGCGCGCATGACAGCGTGGTCACCCTGATCGGCCTGGGGCTGTACGGCTTCGTGCTCGCTGCCGGCGTGCAACTGGTCGCCGGCACCGAGCACGGCGTGCGACTGTCACGCTGGGCGCAGCTGCTGCAACTGCCGCTGATCGCCCTGCCGGTGTTCAGTTATGGCCTGCACTGCGGCGCCTTCATCAACGTGTTCGCCACCCTGCAGGCCACGCCGCGGCTGGGCCTGGACTGGCACCTCGGCAGCCAGGGTTTCGTGCTGGCGGTGGCCGGCCCGTCGGTGTCGCGCGTGGGCGTCAACCTGCTCGCCCTGCTCTCCTGGCTGGTGCTGCGCCTGCGCTGACGCCGGGAGGCGTCCGGCCAGCGGCTATCATGCGCGGATGGATACTCCCGCCGCGCTCCCCGTCATCCGCCTGAAATCCGACCGTGCCCCCGGCCACCCGTGGGTATGGTCGGCGCAGCTGCACAAGCCCGAGGCAAAACTGCCGCCGGGCAGCGTGGTCGAGGTGTGCGACGCGAAGGGCCGCTTCGTCGGCCGCGCATTCTGGAACGGCCACGCGCGCATCGCGCTGCGCCTGCTCGACACCCGTCCCGACGCCTGCATCGACGCCGAATGGATCGCCGCGCGCATCGCCCGCGCCGTGCGGCTGCGCCGCGACTGGTTGCAGCTCGACCAGGTCAGCGATGCCTGGCGCGTGGTGCACAGTGAGGGTGATGATCTTTCCGGGCTGATCGTCGACCGCTACGCCGATGTTCTCGTGATCGAATACTTCGCCGCGGGCATGTGGCGTTTCCGCGAAGCGATCCATACCGCGCTGCTCGCGCAGTTCCCCGGCGCGCGGTTGTACTGGTTCGCCGAGTCGCACGTGCAGAAGCAGGAGTCGTTCGACTGCCGCAGCCCCGAGGTGCCCGCGCCGTTCGAGGTGCACGAGCACGGTCTGCGTTTCCACGCCGCACCGGGTCTCGGTCACAAGACCGGCTTCTTTGCCGACCAGCGCGACAACCGCAAACGCTTCGCCGAGCTGGCGAAGGGCCGCCGCGTGCTCGACCTGTGCTGCAACGCCGGCGGCTTTGCGGTGCATGCGATGGCGGCCGGCGCGCGCGAGGCGGTTGGCGTGGATCTCGATGCGGGCATCCTGGAAGTCGCTCGCACGAATGCGGCCGCCAACAGCGTCGCGGTGACGTTTGAACAGTCCGACATCTTCGACTGGGTACGCGCAGCCGTCGCGCGCGGCGAGCAGTACGACGCGGTGATCCTCGACCCGGCCAAGCTCACCCGCGACCGCAACAAGGTGATGGACGCGCTGAAGAAATATTTCGCGATGAACCGCATGGCGTTGGACATCATCCCGCCCGGCGGCCTGCTGCTGACCTGCTCGTGCACCGGCCTGGTCGGCGAAGGCGAGTTCCTGGAGATGCTGCGCCGAGTCGCGCTCAACGCCGGCCGCGCGATCCAGGTGCTTGAAGTGCGCGGCGCCGGCGCCGACCACCCGTTCCGCACCGACGTGCCGGAAGGACGCTATCTGAAGGCGGTGTTCTGCCGAGTGGATTGAGTCCGAGATCCCTTGCAGGAGCCCGCTCGCGGGCGATGCTTTTGAGCCGGGATCCGGGTTCGCAACAACAACAACAGCGCAAAAGCATCGCCCGCAAGCGGGCTCCTACGGGTGAACGTACCCGGTCATGCGCTGCGCGGCAGCCGTCCGCGCAGCGAGGCCGCGTCGAACGGACCGGGCTCGGCGATCAGCGCGCGCGCCGCATCCACCTGGTCCCAGGTGTTCCACAGCAGCACGCCGCGCACG
>CALCWL010000284.1 GCA_937906285.1 uncultured Rhodanobacter sp.
CATCGTGGTGTTCGGCATCTCCTCCCTGCCGCAGCAGACCCTGGAGGCGCTCACCGCACTGGCCCGTTTCAGCCAGGTGCTGCTGGTGGTGGCCAACCCGTGTCGCCACTACTGGGCCGACATCATCGAGGATCGCGAGCTGCTCAAGGCGGCGCAGCGCCGCCACGCCGGCAAGCCCGGCCTGCCGCCCGAACCGCGCTTCGAAGACCTGCACCAGCACGCCAACCCGCTGCTGGCCGCCTGGGGCAAACAGGGCCGTGACTACATCCGCCTGCTGGACAGCTTCGATGCGCCGGCCGCGTACCGCGCACGCTTCGCCGCACTGGGCCGCGACATCGACCTGTTCGACGATCCCGGCACGGGCACCCTGCTGCACCAGGTGCAGCAGGCGATCCTCGACCTGGAGCCGCTGCCCGCCCACCCCGCGCAACGCCGGCAGCTGATCGCCGGCGACGACTCGCTGCGCTTCCACGTTGCGCACAACCCGCAGCGCGAAGTGGAGATCCTGCACGACAACCTGCTCGCCCGGTTCGAGCAGGCCGTGCGCGATGGCAAGCCGCTGGCGCCCCGCGACGTGATGGTGATGGTGCCCGACATCGCCGCCTACGCACCGCACATCCAGGCCGTGTTCGGCCGCCTGCCGCCGAACGACCCGCGCCACATGCCCTGCAGCATCGCCGACCGCCCCGCGCGCGGCACCGCGCCCCTGCTGGTGGCGCTGGAACAACTGCTGCGCCTGCCCGAATCACGCTACGCCGCGGGCGACATTTTCGACCTGCTGGACACGCCCGCACTGCGCTGCCGTTTTCAGCTGGATGAGGCCGGCCTGCCCGTGTTGCGCCGCTGGATCGAAGGCACCGGCATCCGCTGGGGCCTTGACGGCCCGCAAAAGCAAAACCTGGGCCTGCCGCCGGAGGAACAGAACAGCTGGCGCTTCGGTCTGCGCCGCATGCTGCTGGGCTACGCGGTGGGCGATGGCGAATCACTGGACGGCATTGCCCCCTACGGCGAAGTGGCCGGACTGGACGCCGCCCTGGTCGGCCCGCTGGCGCAACTGCTGGATCAGCTCGACCACTACGGCCGCCTGCTCGCCACCCCGGCCACGCCCGCGGCGTGGGGCGATCGCCTGCGCGGCCTGCTCGCGGCGTTCTTCGATGCCGGCCGCGACGACGGCG
>CALCWL010000285.1 GCA_937906285.1 uncultured Rhodanobacter sp.
ACCGCCAGGCCCTGGAAGATCGGATCGTCGATGATGAAGAAGCCGCCGATCATCGCCGCCAGCGCGGTCAGCGCGATCGGCTTGGCGCGCACCGCGGCGGCCTCGACCACCGCCTCGCGCAACGGGCTGCCGGCGGCCAGCGCGTGGTTGATGAAGTCGATCAGCAGGATCGAGTTGCGCACGATGATGCCAGCCAGCGCGATCATGCCGATCATCGAGGTGGCGGTGTACTGCGCGCCGACCAGCGCATGCCCGGGCATCACGCCGATCACGGTCAGCGGGATCGGCGCCATGATGATCAGCGGCACCACGTAGCTCTTGAACTGGCCGACCACCAGCAGATAGATCAGCAGCAGGCCCGCCGAGTAGGCCAGGCCCATGTCGCGGAACGTCTCGTAGGTGATCTGCCACTCGCCGTCCCATTTCACCGAAGCCTCGGTGGTGTCGGTCGGCTGCGCGATGAAGTGCTGCTGCAGCAGCTGCCCCGCCACCTTGTCGTGGCCGAGCTTGCCGACCAGCGAGAACATGCCGTACAGCGGGCTGTCGGTGCTGCCGGCGTCGTCGCCGGTGACGGTGGCATAGGGCAGCAGGTCCTTGTGCCAGATCGCCTGCTCGCGCTGCGCCGGCTGCACGCGGACCACCTCGGACAACGGCACCAGCGCACCGCCGGCCGCACGCACGCGCAGCGCCAGCAGCTGCTCCATCGACGCCTGGTCGCCCGCGCCCAGGCGCAGGCGGATCGGCACCGCGTACTTCGCCTGGCCGTCCATGAGCCAGGTGGCGTCGTCGCCGGACAAGGCGGTGCGCAGCGCCTGCGCGATGCTCGCCTGATCCAGCCCCAGCCGCGCCGCGCGGGCGCGATCGACCACCAGCACGTCGCGCGGCGCATCCGCCTCCACGCTGGTGTCGACGTCGACGATGTCCGGGTTGGCCCTGAAATCCTGTTCCAGCCCCAGCGCCACCTTGCGCACGGTGGCGTAGTCCGGGCCGTAGACCTCGGCCACGATCGGCGCCAGCACCGGCGGCCCGGGCGGCACCTCGACCACCTTCACCGAGGCGCCGTAGCGCGCGCCGATCTGCGCCAGCGCCGGACGCACCGCCAGCGCGATGGCGTGGCTCTGCCGCGAACGCTCGTGCTTGTCGACCAGGTTCACCTGCAGGTCGCCCACGATCGGGCCGCTGCGCAGGTAGTACTGGCGCACCAGTCCGTTGAAGGTGATCGGCGACGCGGTGCCGGCATAGCCCTGCCAGTCCTTCACCTCGGGCAGCTTGGCCACCGCCTGCGCCAGCTCGCCGAGCAGGCGGTTGGTGCGCTCCAGCGTGCTGCCCTCGGGCATGTCCACCACCACCTGGAACTCGGACTTGTTGTCGAACGGCAGCATTTTCAGCACCACCGCCTTGACCACCACCAGGCCCACCGCCCCCAGCACCAGCGCGCCCATCGCGGCGAACAGCAGGTGACGATGGCGCGGCGCGCGGGGGCCATCGAGGAAGGGCAGCATCAGGCGACGGAACGTGCGATGCAGGCGGCTGTCATTCGCACTGCCGGCGTTCCCCGGCGCAGCTTCGGCGTGGCTGTGGTGGCCGAGCAGTTTCAGCGCCAGCCACGGCGTCACCACCAGCGCGACGGCCAGCGACAGCAGCATGCCGGCCGAGGCGTTGATCGGGATCGGCCGCATGTACGGCCCCATCAGGCCGGACACGAAGGCCATCGGCAGCAGCGCCGCGATCACGGTGAAGGTGGCGAGGATGGTCGGCCCGCCGCCCTCGCTCACCGCCTCGGGAATCGCCTCGCGCAGGCTGCGCCCGCCCAGCGCCACCACGATGGCGTCGTCGACCAGGATGCCGATGGAGAAGATCAGCGCGAACAGCGAGACCCGGTTGATGGTGAAACCCATCGCCCACGACGCGAACAGGGTCAGCGCCAGGGTGATGATGACCGCGCTGCCGACCACGATCGCCGCGCGCCAGCTCAGCGCCAGCAGCACCAGCAGCACCACCGAGAAGGTGGCGAAGATCAGCTTGTGGATCAGCTTGTCCGCCTTGTCGGTGGCGGTCTGGCCGTAGTCGCGGGTGACCACCACGTGCACGTCGGCGGGAATCGCCACGTTGCGCAGCGCGGCCAGCCGCTCGCGGATCGCGCCGGTGATGTCGGCGGCGTTGGTGCCGGGCTTCTTCGCCACCGCGATGGTCACCGCCGGCGCGTGGCCGGTGGCCGGCCCGGCCTTGCCCGCCGGCGCGCCGAACCAGGCGTAGCTGTCGGGCAGGTCCGCACCCGGGCGGATCGTGGCCACGTCGGAAAGGAATACCGGCTGGCCGTTGTTCAGGCCGATCACCAGTTGCGACACTTCCGCCGCATCGGCAAGGAAACGCCCGGCGGTCACCGGCACGTCGCGATTGCCGCCCACCCGGTCGCCGGCCTGGGTCACCGTGTTGGCCGCCTTCAACACGCCGGCGAGGTCACCCGTGGTCATGCCGTAGGCGGCCAGCTTCGCCGCGTCCAGCTGCACCACCACCGCGCGGGTCGGCGCGCCGAGGGTGTAGACGTCGCGCGTGCCGGGCACGCGCTTCAGCTCGGTCTCCAGCGTGTGCGCCACCTCGGCCAGTTGCACCGGGCCCTGCGCGGGGTCGTCGCTCCACAACGTGAGCGCCATCACCGGCACGTCGTCGATGCCCATCGGCCGCACCAGCGGCGGGCCGACGCCGAGGCCGGGCGGCACGAAGCCCTGGTTCTGGAACACCTGGTTGTACAGCCGCACGATCGCCGTCTGCCGCGGCACGCCGACCTGGAACTCCACCGTCATCACCGCCATGCCGGGCCGGCTCACCGAGTAGACGTGCTTGACGCCCTCGATCTCGGCCAGCTTCTGCTCCAGCGGGAACGCCACCAGGTTTTCCACGTCGCGCACGTCGGCGCCGGGAAACGGCACCATCACGTTGGCCATGGTCACGTCGATCTGCGGCTCTTCCTCGCGCGGCGTGATCATCACCGCGACCAG
>CALCWL010000286.1 GCA_937906285.1 uncultured Rhodanobacter sp.
GGTCAGAAGATCTCGTAGGCGTGCTGCTTGTCCTGCTCCTTCTGCTGGGCGGCCTGACTGCGCAGGCGGTCGACGTCTTCCACCTTGAACATCTCGTTCATGCCGTTGGGGTCGTCGGCGCCCGTCGGCAGGCCGCTTTCGCGGTTGATCCATACCGTACTGATTCCGGGCGGCATCGGCAACGTGCTGGGCGGCAGGCCCTTCAGCGCCGCGCCCATGTACTGCATCCACACCGGCAGCGCCGCCTTGGCGCCAAACTCGCCGCGGCCGAGCGAGCTGTAATCGTCGAAGCCCACCCACACCGCGGTGGACAACTCGCCGTCGAAGCCGACGAACCAGGCATCGCGATGGTCGTTGGTGGAACCCGTCTTGCCGGCCAGGTCGGGGCGCTCCAGCGCACGCGCGGCCGAGCCGGTGCCGCGCAGGATCACGTCCTTCATCAGCGAGGTGATCAGATAGTCGTTGCGCGGACCGATCACCCGAGGGGCGAGCACCGGCGCATGGCGGGCGCCGTCGTGGATGTCGGCCGGCAACACCGCGTCGCCGACGCCGTCGACGCTTTCCGACTCGGCGGGCGCGTCCGTGCTGCCGGCGGTCGCCAGGCGGTTGGCCGGTGGCCGGATCATGTCCGGCGGAGGCGGGCCGGGCGGGCGCGTGTCGAGCAGGCGCTCCTGGCAGTTGCGGCAGGCGCGGGCCGGATTGGCCAGATACACCGGCTTGCCGTCGCGGTCGTCGATCTCGTGGATGAAATACGGCGTGACCAGGTAACCGCCGTTGGCGAATACCGCGTAGCCGCGCGCCATGCCCATCGGCGAGACCGAGGCGGTGCCCAGCGCCATCGACAGGTTGGCGGGGATCGCATCCTGCGAGAAGCCGAAGCGGGTGGCGTATTCGCGCATGTAGCTCACCCCGATGGCATCCAGCAGACGCACCGAGACCAGGTTCTTCGATTGCACCAGCGCCTCGCGCAGTCGCATCGGGCCGGCGAACTTGCCGTCGTCGTTGGACGGCGTCCAGATGCCGTTGGGGCGTGAGGGATCGGGCAACGCCAGCGGTGCGTCGTTGACGATCGAGGCGGGAGTGAAGCCTCGATCGAAGGCGGCGGAATAGAGGTACGGCTTGAAGCTCGAACCCGGCTGGCGCGCGGCCATCACCGCGCGGTTGAACTTGCTGCGGTTGAAGTTGAAGCCACCCACCAGCGCCTCGATCGCGCCGTCCTCCGGGTTGAGCGAGACCAGCCCGCCCTGCACGGCGGGTATCTGCGCCAGTTGCCAGTTGCCTTTTTCATCGCGAGCCAGACGGACGATGTCGCCGCGCTTGAGCACGGTATCCACCCGAGTGGGCGTGGCGCCGACGCGGCTGTCGCTGATGTGCGGTCGCGCCCATTTCACCGCGTCGAGGTCGAGCCGGGCGCTCTCGTGGCTGGACAGGTAAACGCTGGCATGGCCGGCGTCGCTGGCGGTGACCAGGCCCGGCAGCATGCCCGAGACACTGCCGTAACTGGCCAGCGCCTGGTCGAAATCCGCCTCGCCGGCGTCCTCGGGAAGTTCCTTGTGTGCCTCCGGCCCGCGCCAGCCATGGCGGTGGTCGTAGGCGACCAGGCCATCGCGCAAGGCGTTCACCGCCTCCTGCTGGCGCAGGCTCTGCACCGTGGTGCGAACCACGTAGCCCTCGGTCAGGGCGTCATTGCCGAGGCGGTCGAGCACCTGCCTGCGCACCATTTCGGCGAGGTAGGGCGCGTCGACCTCGATCGGCTGTTCGTGCGCAAAGGCGCGGTTTGGCTCGGCCACCGCCTGCTCGTACACCGCCTGGGTGATGTAGTTGTGTCGCCGCATCTCGCCCAGCACCCAGTTGCGCCGCGCCATCTCGCGTTTGGGGCTGTTGATCGGATTGACCGCCGAGGGCAGCTGGAAGGTGGAGGCGATCGCCGCGCACTCGGCCACGGTGAGCTGGTCAAGCGTCTTGCCGTAGTAGTACTCGGCCGCCGCCGCCACGCCGTAGGAACGATGGCCGAGGAACATCTTGTTGAGGTAGAGCTCCAGGATCTGGTCCTTGGTCAGCTCGTGTTCGATGCGCAGCGCGATGAAGATCTCGGTGAGCTTGCGCGAATAGAGCTTCTCCGGACTCAGGAAGAAGTTGCGCGCCACCTGCTGGGTGATGGTGGAACCGCCCGGGCCCTTGTCGCCACCGGTGATGATCACGTGCCAGCCGGCCCGGGCGATGCCGCGCCAGTCCACGCCGGGGTGGTGGTAGAAGTCGGCGTCCTCCGCCGACAGCACCGCATGCTTGAGCCGGTCGGGCACCTCGGCGATGTCCACCGGGATGCGCCGGGTTTCGCCGAAAGTCGCGATGAGCTTGCCGTCGGCGCTCTCCACCCGCAGCGGCACCTGCATGTGGTAGTCCTTGAGCACCGCCACCGAGGGCAGCCGGGGGGCTATCAACCAGTACGCCACGCCTGTCGCGAGCACTGCCAGAAGCAAACCGGAAAAGGCCAGGATCAGTGCCCAGCGCAACAAACGCTTGAAAATTCGCATGGTGTGGATAGCGAGACCTGAGTCAAAGCACGACAGAGTATAGATGTAGCAACATGCTCGTCAGGCAACCGAGGACGGCGCCGCAAAGCAAGAGGCGCGCCAGCCGGGCAAGCTCTGCAAATGTGGTGGACATCACGCCAATTACTTGAGAAAGTTCCTGTAGACCGTTGCCATTGCGTTAATTTTTAGATTTAATGCCACTGCGCATCCCGCCAGAACTCTGGTCAGGGCGTCAGCGGCAAGGGGGACACACCGTGGGGCTCTTTACACCGAAGAAGCCGGCGCTGATCGGCGTCGACATCAGTTCGACCGCCGTCAAGCTGCTGCAGCTGAGTCAGGCGGGCGGGCGCTATCGCGTGGAGCACTACGCGGTGGAGCCGCTCCCGCCCAATGCGGTGGTCGAGAAGAACATCGTCGAGGTGGAAGCGGTGGGCGATGCGATCCGCCGCGCCTTGGCCCGCTCGGGTTCCAAGCTCAAACACGCGGCCGCCGCGGTGGCCGGGTCGGCGGTGATCACCCGGATCATCCCGATGGCCAGCGAGCTTTCCGATGATGATCTGGAAGGCCAGATCCAGGTCGAGGCCAATCAATACATCCCGTACCCGATCGACGAGGTCAGCCTCGATTTCGAGGTGATCGGCCCGGTACGCGACAATCCGGACATGAACAACGTGCTGCTGGCGGCCTCGCGCACCGAGAACGTCGACATGCGGGTGGCAGCGCTGGACCTGGGCGGCCTCACCGCCGGCGTCATCGACGTGGAGGCCTTCGCGATGGAGAACGCCTTCGCGATGGTTGCCGACCAGCTCAATGTCGGCCGCGATGCCCTTGTGGCGGTGGTCGACATCGGCGCCACCATGACCACGCTGTCGGTGCTGCGCAACCAGCGCACCATCTATTCGCGCGAACAGGTGTTCGGCGGCAAGCAGCTCACCGACGAGATCATGCGCCGCTTCGGGCTCTCCTACGAGGAGGCTGGCCGCGCCAAGCGCAAGGGCGGCTTGCCGGAGTCCTACGAGACCGAGGCGCTGGAGCCGTTCAAGGAGTCGCTGATCCAGCAGATCAGCCGCCTGCTGCAGTTCTTCTTCGCCGGCAGCGAATACAGCAAGGTCGACCAGGTGGTGCTGGCCGGCGGTTGTGCCTCGATCGAGGGACTGGGCCCGATGCTGGAAGAGCAACTCGGCGTGCCTTGTGTGGTCGCCAACCCGCTGGCACGCATGTCGCTGTCGCCGCGGGTGCAGGCCCAGGCGCTGGCGCAGGATGCCCCGGCCCTGATGATCGCGGTCGGCCTCGCCTTGAGGAGCTTCGACTGATGGCACACGTCAACCTACTTCCGTGGCGCGCGGAGCGGCGCAAGCAGCGCGAACGCGAGTTCTACATGCAGCTGGCCGCCGCCTTCGTGGCCGCCGTGCTGCTGCTGCTGCTGTGGATTTTCTGGATGGACCAGCGCATCGACAACCAGAATGACCGCAACGCCTACCTGCAGACCGAAATCAAGCAGCTGGACGTGCGCATCGCCAAGATCAAGGATCTGGAAAAAGTGCGCGAGCACCTGCTGGCACGCAAGCAGATCATCGAGCAGTTGCAGGCCGACCGCTCGCAGATGGTGCACCTGTTCGACGAACTGGTGAAGACCATCCCGACCAGTGCGCGGCTGACCGCGCTCAAGCAGACGGGCCAGTCGATGTCGCTCGACGGCGTGGCGCAATCCAACGCCAGCGTCGCCGAATACATGCGCAACATCGAGACCTCGCCGTGGATGGGCCATGCGGACCTGCGCAAGACCGAAAACACCCATGATGCGACCCGCATGCCCTATCAATTCGGCCTCAACGTGACGTTGAGCCGGCCCAAGACCGACGAGGTCGACCCGACCAAAGCGCAGGTGGAGCCGGCGGCTTCCACGGCCAAGCCGGCCGTGCCCGCGGCGCTCGGTGCGGCCGCGACGGCGCTGACCGCAACGCCGGCCGAAGCGACCTCCGCCCATGCCAGATCGACGCCGGAAGCCACGCCCACACCTGCCGCCGCTGCCAAGGGAGGGGCCGGATCATGAGTTTCTTCAGCGATCTGCAAAACCTCGACAAGAACAACGTCGGCGGCTGGCCGCAGTCGGTCAAGATCTTCTTCACCGCGCTGGTGCTCGCGGTGGTGCTGCTGGTGGGCTGGTACTTCATCGTCAGCGACCAGCAGGACAGTCTCAATACGCTGGCCACCAAGGAGAACAGCCTCAAGCAGGAGTTCTCCACCAAGCAGGCCAAGTCGGTCAACCTCGAAGCGCTGGAACAGCAGCTCAACGAGATGCAGGACATGCTGCGCCAGTTGCTGCGCCAGCTGCCCAGCAAGACCGAAATGCCCGAGTTGCTGATCGACATCTCGCAGACCGCCCAGGCCGCGGGGCTGGAGAGCGACCTGTTCGTGCCTGGCGCGGAAACGCCCAAGGACTTCTACGCGGAGCGGCCGATCGCCCTGAAGTTCACCGGCACCTACCATCAGTTCGGCACCTTCATCAGCGGCGTGGCTTCGCTGCCGCGGGTGGTCATCCTCACCATGCACGACGTCTCGCTGACGCCGAAGACGGCGACCAAGGCGGGCACGGCCGGCACCGGACAGCTGGTGCTGGAGGGCACGGTCAAGACCTACCGCTATCTCGATGACGACGAAAGCGCTGCCGCGGCAAACAAGGCGGGGGCGAAGAAATGATAAACCAGTCGATTGCCCGCAAGTCCGCCCTCGTGACGCGGCTGCTGATGGTCCTGCTGGCCGCGCTGGTTCTGGCCGGCTGCACCCGCGGCATGTCCGACCTGCGCGCCTGGGTTGCGCAGGAGAAGGCCAAGAAGGGCGCGCCGATTCCGCCGTTGCCCGTGATCAAGACCTTCGAGACGTTCAAGTACGAAGACCAGGACAAGCGCGATCCGTTCAGCCCGAGCACAAGCGAACTGCAGAACGACAACGCCACCAGCGGGCCGCGGCCGGATGCCAACCGGGCCAAGGAACCGCTGGAGATGTTTGCCCTCGACAGCCTCAAGATGGTCGGCACGGTCGGTGTCGGGTCGAAGATGGAGGTCCTGATCAAGGACCCGGGTGGTGTCATCCATCGCGTCCATGTGGGGGAGTACATGGGCCAGAACTACGGACACATCACCGCCATCAGCGAAGACCATGTCGATCTGGTCGAGTTGGTATCCAACGGCAATGGTGGCTGGATGGAACGTCCCGCCAGCGTCGCACTCGGCGAGCAATAGGTACACAGGGGCAGATGCAATGACCAACCAATTCCAATCCGTGCGGGGCCGAGTCATGCGCCATGCGAGCCGTTACTTCCTGATGGGCCTGCTGATCGTCGGTGCCACCTGGGCCAGCGCCGCCATCGCGGCCACCACCACGCTGAAGAACATCAGCTACGACGCCTTGCCCGGCGGCAGCGTCCAGCTGCACCTGAACTTCGGCGACGGCCCGGTACCGGAGCCGAAGATATTCACCACCGACAATCCGCCGCGCATCGCGGTCGACCTTCCCGATACCACCAACGCCGCCGGTCGGCACATGGATATCGGCAAGGGTTCGACCTCCGGCGTCTCGGCAGTGTCCGCCGGCGGCCGCACCCGCGTGGTGGTCGAGCTGATGCGCACGTCGAGCTACCGCGCCAGCGTCGATGGCAACAGTCTGGTGCTGACGATCAACAACGGCACCGCCGACCAGTCGGTCACCACCGCCGCCACGATCGATCCGACCAAGCGACTGCCGTCGTCCTCCGATGGCCCGGCGATCTCCAATATCGACTTCCGTCGCGGCCCGAACGGCGAAGGCCGCGTGCTGGTCAGCTTCAGCGGCAGCGGCGCCCAGCCGGAAATGACCCATCAGGGCGACAAGGTGGTGGTCACCATCGATCACGCCAACCTGCCGGCCAACCTCGCGCAGCGCCTGGACACGCTGGACTTCGCCACCCCGGTGCAGTCCATCACCAGCCGCGTCGGCAACGGTGGCGGCGCGCGTATCGAGATCGACACCAAGGGTACGGTCGAGACTTCGGCCTACCAGACCCCCGACCAGTACGTGGTCGAGGTGGCGCCGAAGAAGGCCGCCGCCAAGGATGAGCGCCTGGCCAAGCTGGACACCCAGCCCAGCTACAACGGCAAGCGCGTCACCTTCAACTTCCAGGACATCCCGGTGCGCTCGGCGCTGCAGCTGATCGCCGACATCTCCGGACTCAACCTGGTTGCCTCCGACAGCGTCGGCGGCAGCGTCACCCTGCGCCTGGTCAACGTGCCGTGGGATCAGGCGCTGGACGTGATCCTGCGTGCCAAGAGCCTCGACAAGCGCCGCAACGGCAACGTCATCTGGGTCGCGCCGCAGGCCGAGCTGGCCAAGTACGAGCAGGACCTGGCCGATGCCAAGCTGAAGGCGCAGGACACCGCCGAACTGGTCACCGACTACGTGCCGATCAGCTACGGCAAGGCTGCCGACATTGCCAAGCTGCTGACCACCGGCAGCATGCAGGGCGGCGGTGGCGGCGGCTCCAACACCCAGCGCGGCTTCCTCTCGCCGCGCGGCAGTGTCTCGTTCGACCAGCGCACCAACACCTTGCTGATCAACGACACCCCGGAGAAGATAAAGCAACTGCGCGACCTGATCGCCGTGCTCGACAAGCCGGTGCAGCAGGTGCTGATCGAATCGCGCATCGTGGTGGCCACCGACGACTTCACCCGCGAGCTGGGCGTGAAGTGGGGCGTGTCTGGCCGGCAGGTCAACAACAACAACATCGTCACCACCGCACCGGGCGGCAGTGACGCGTTGAAGTACGGCGTCGACACGCACAACAACATCGTCAACTACAACAACGCAGTCACCGACTGGGTGGCCAACGGCAGCCAGGGTGCTCCGCCGCATCCGGGTGCGGTGACCTTGCCCGGCGGCTTCAACGTGAACATGCCGGTGAACGGCGGCAGCACGCTGGGCTTCGCCATCCTCGGCGCCAACTACGCGATCGACCTGGAACTTTCCGCGGCGCAGTCCGAAGGCCGTGGCGAGGTGATCTCCAGCCCACGCGTGATCACCGCCAACCAGCAGGAAGCGGTGATCCGCCAGGGCCAGGAAGTCGGCTACGTCACCTACCAGAACCAGGGCGCCGGCACCGGCGGCGCGCCGACCGCGTCGGTGCAGTTCAAGGACGCCGTGCTGGAGCTGAAGGTGACCCCGACGATCACCGCCGACAACCGCGTCTACCTGGCGATCAACGTGAAGAAGGATGCGCTGGCCGGCTTCCTCAACACGCCGAACGGCCAGGTGCCGCAGATCGACACGCGCGAGGTCAACACCTCGGCGCTGGTCGACAACGGCCAGACGGTCGTGCTGGGCGGCATCTACGAGGTCAACAAGAGCAACACCGTGTCCAAGGTGCCCGGGCTGGGCGACATCCCCGGTCTCGGCGCGCTGTTCCGCAACACCAAGCGCAGCACCACCAAGGCGGA
>CALCWL010000287.1 GCA_937906285.1 uncultured Rhodanobacter sp.
CGACGCCGAGCGCGAGCAGGGCATCACCATCGACGTGGCCTACCGCTATTTCCACACCGCGCGGCGCAGCTTCATCGTGGCCGACTGCCCCGGCCACGAGCAGTACACCCGCAACATGGCCACCGGCGCCTCCAACGCGGAGCTGGCGGTGGTGCTGGTCGATGCGCGCAAGGGCGTGCTGACGCAGACGCGGCGGCACACTTATATATGCGGCTTGCTCGGCATCCGCCACGTGCTGCTGGCGGTCAACAAGATGGATCTGGTCGACTACCGCCAGGACGTGCACGAGGCCATCGCCGCCGAATACCGCGAGCTGGCCCGCAGCCTGGGCATCGAGCACGTGCATTGCCTGCCGGTGTCCGCGCTGAATGGCGACAACGTCGGCAGCCGCTCGTCGCGCATGCCCTGGTACGACGGTGGCAGCCTGCTGGAACGGCTGGAATCCGAAGAAGTGGCGCGCTTCCGCGCCGCCGACTTTCGCATGCCGGTGCAGTGGGTCAACCGCCCGGACCAGTCGTTTCGCGGTTACGCCGGCACCATCTGTGGCGGCAGCGTGGCGCGCGGCGACGAGATCGTGGTGCAACCCGGTGTGCAGCGCGCCCGAGTCGAACGCATCGTGACCTTCGACGGCGACCTCGAGCGCGCCGGCGAGGGGCAGGCGGTGACGCTGTGTCTGGATCGCGAGCTCGACGCCAGCCGCGGCGACGTGATCGCCGACGCGCTGCGTCCGGCGCCGGTTGCCGACCAGTTCACCTGCCACCTGCTGTGGATGGGCGACGGCAACCTGCTGCCCAACCGCACCTACCGGCTGAAGATCGGCACGCGCACGGTCAACGCGCGGATCATGTCGATCAAGCACAAGGTCGACGTCAACAGCCAGGCGCAGCTGGCGGCGCGCCATCTCGAACTCAACGAGGTCGGCTACTGCACGGTGGGCCTGGACGACGCGATCGCGTTCGAGTCGTATGCGACCAACCGCGATCTCGGCGGCTTCATCCTGATCGATCGACAGAGCAACGCCACGGTGGCCTGCGGCATGCTCGACTTCGCGCTGGGCCGCTCCAGCAACGTGCACTGGCAGCACGTGGACATCGACAAGCGCGTGCGCGGCGCCAGCAAGGGCCAGCACCCGATGTGCCTGTGGTTCACCGGCCTGTCCGGCGCCGGCAAGTCCACCATCGCGAACCTGGTCGAGCGCAAGCTGCACGCGCTGGGCTACCACACCTACCTGCTGGACGGCGACAACGTGCGCCACGGCATCAACAAGGATCTGGGCTTCACCCCTGCCGACCGCGTCGAGAACATCCGCCGCATCGCCGAGGTCGCCCAACTGATGGTGGATGCCGGGCTGATCGTGCTGGTCAGCGCGATCTCGCCGTACCGCAGCGAACGGCGCTCGGCGCGCGAACTGTTCGGCAGCGGAGAGTTCCTGGAGGTATTCGTCGACGCGCCGCTGGAGGAGTGCGAGCGCCGCGATCCGAAGGGCCTCTACCGCAAGGCGCGCGCCGGCGAGATCCGCAACTTCACCGGCATCGATGCGCCGTACGAGCGCCCGCTGTCGCCGGACGTGCACCTGCTCAGCGGCGGCCAGCGCGCCGAGCAACTGGCCGAACAGCTCACCGCGGAGCTGCTGGCCGGGATCGACCGCAGCGGCGCCGGCGGCTGAGCGTTTTGCCGCATCGCTTGGATTGCCCTGTGCCGGCGGCGATAATGGCCCACTCCTTTCCCCAAGGCGCCGCCGCGATGACCGAGAAGACCGTACTCAACGCCACCCACCGTGCGCTTGGCGCGCGGATGGTGGATTTCGGCGGTTGGGACATGCCGATCAACTACGGCTCGCAGATCGAGGAGCACCACGCGGTGCGCCGCGACGCCGGCATGTTCGACGTCTCGCACATGACCGTG
>CALCWL010000288.1 GCA_937906285.1 uncultured Rhodanobacter sp.
GCCGAACGGCCCCAGCAGCACGGTGTGCAGCGACTGGTAGCCGTTCGCCTTGGGAATCGCGATGAAATCCTTGAAGCGGCGGTCGACCGGCTTGTACAGCGCATGCACCGCGCCCAGCGCGATGTAGCAACTGGTGGCGCTGTCGACCACCACGCGAAAGCCGTAGACGTCCATCAACTGCGCGAACGTCTTGTGCTCGTTGCGCATCTTCGAATAGATGCTCCACGGCGACTTGATCCGGCCGACCACATGGGCGCTCAGGTGCTCGGCTGCCAGTTGCGTGGTCAGTGCGGTCTCGATCTTGCCCATCACCTCGCGGCGATTGCCCAGCGCGGCGCGGATGCGCTCGCTGATGACGCGGTAGCGGTCGGGATACAGCGCGCGGAAGCCGAGGTCCTGCAGCTCGGCCTTGAACTTGTTCATGCCCAGGCGCTGTGCGATCGGCGCGAAGATCTCCAGCGTCTCGCGCGCGATGCGGCGGCGCGAGACCGGGTCCTTGGCGCCCAGCGTGCGCATGTTGTGCAGGCGGTCGGCCAGCTTGATCAGGATCACGCGGATGTCGCGCGCCATCGCCAGCAGCATCTTGCGGAAGCTTTCCGCGTCCGCTTCCTGGCGCGTGCCGAAGCGCATCTTGTCCAGCTTGGTGACGCCGTCCACCAGCTCGGCCACCACCTCGCCGAACTCGCCAGCCAGCGCCTCGCGGCTCAGTTCGGTGTCTTCCAGCGTGTCGTGCAGGATCGCCGCGATGATCGTCTCGGCGTCCAGCCCGAGCTCGGCCAGGATGCTGGCCACCGCCACCGGATGGGTGATGTACGGCTCGCCGCTCTTGCGCTCCTGCCCGGCATGCGCCTGGGCGCCGACGGCGTACGCACGCAACACCAGGGTCACTTGCGCGGGAGGCAGATAGGCAATGCGCTCTTTCAGCGCCAGTACGTAGGGTGGCCAGGCGGCCGGATCGACCGGGGCCGGTGGAGCGGTCGCGGGCATCGGTGCCTGGCGCCGGCTCAGGCGCCCACCCCGCGAGCCCGGGACCCGGAGACTGCCGCCCGCGCGCGCATGCTCATGCCCCGCCGGGCACGATCGCGGCAGCGCCGGCAGTCATCGTTCATCAGTCGTCGCCGCCCTTGGAGAGGTCGTCGTCGACTTCCGCGGCGGCCCACTCCAGCGCTTCGCGCTCGGCGCGCTCGCGCTCGGCCTTGTCGATCTGGTCGATCGTGGCCTGGTCGATGCGGCGGGCGGCGATCTCGCGCAGCGCCAGCACGGTGGGCTTGTCGTGGTCGGGATTGACCGCCGGTTCGGCACCCTTCTCGAGCTGTCGTGCGCGCTTGGTCGCCATCAGCACCAGCTCGAATCGGTTGTCGACCACCTCGAGGCAGTCCTCCACGGTAATGCGTGCCATGTGAAATCCTTCGGAGAATAGTGACTTATACGGTCGACCAGTGTAGCCAGCAGGTGCTTTGCTGGCAATGCGGGCGACGCGTATCATGGCGGGCTGGCCACGGACCCGGCTGCATTCACGAAAGCGGCCCGAAAGCCGTGCAAGATATAAAACCAGACAGTACACTTATACTGTCCTCGACGCGAATCCCCACCCCCGATGCCTCCTTTGCCTCGCCCCCGTTCCTTGAGCCGCTGGTTGACGGTGCTCGCGATTGTCTTGCTGGCGGGCTGCGCCATCGCCAAGCCGCGCACCGACGACCCGCTGGAGAAGTTCAATCGCGGCGCGTACCAGTTCAACACCGCGGTGGACGAAGTGGCCATACGGCCGGTGGCGCTGGTCTACCGCAAGGTCACCAATCCGCCGGTGCGGCGCTCGTTCAGCGACTTTTTCACCAACATCCGCACACCGGTCACGGTCGCCAACGACTTGCTGCAGGCGCGGCCCAAGCAGGCCCTGCAGAGCACCGCCCGTTTCCTGGTCAACCTCACCCTGGGCATCGGCGGTTTCTTCGACCCGGCCAGCCAGTTGGGGCTGCCGATCGAGGACAACGACTTCGGCATCACGCTGGCGCGCTGGGGTGCGCCGGAAGGCGATTTCCTGATGCTGCCGCTGTTCGGTCCCAGCACCGCGCGCGACATGTGGCGGATGCCGGTGGACAGCTATTTCTTCGACCCGCTGAGCCTGTACGCCGCCAACCATCACTACAACGGCCTGCAGTACGCGCCGCAGGCGATGTACCTGATCACGCTGCGCTCGCGCGCGATCGACGCGGAGAGTTTCCTGCAATCGGCCTACGACCCGTACGTGTTCATCCGCGACGCCTACCGGCAACAGCGCCTGTACAAGCTTTACGACGGCAACCCGCCGGCAGCGCTGATCGAACGGATGCAGGGACTGGATACGCCGGGCTTCGACCCGGACGAGCTGCTGGAGCAGCAGCACGATTGGGAAAAGGGCCACGCCAAGCAGGACAGCCAGCACTGAGTCTGTGCTGGCGCTGCACTCACGCCAGCAGCGTATCGACCTCGCAGACCCGGGCCAGCGCCTGCATGCTGGCCGGCATCCCGACCACCTGCAGCGGACGACCACGCCGGTTCGCTTCCGCGGCGGCAGCCAGCACGCAGGCCAGGCCCGCGCTGTCGCAATGACTGACGCCGGCCAGGTCAAGTTGCGCCACCTCGCCGTCCAGCGCCGCCCGCATGGCCACGAGCGCAGCCGCGGCGCTGTCGAAATCCAGCACGCCGTTCACCGCCAAGGCGGCTGGCGCCACGAAGTCGAGGCGGAAGTCCAATGGCGCGTTCACTGGCTGTCCTTGCTGTCCTTTTCCAGCGTATCGAGCGCCTTCTCGCCCTGGGTTTCCAGGTTGGTGATCAGCTGTTCGATGCCGACCTTGCGGATCTCCGCATCGACCTGGTTGCGGTAATTGGTGACGTAGGAGATGCCTTCGATGATCACGTCGTACGCCTTCCAGTCGCCGTTGCGGCTCTTGCGGAACGCGTAGTCGATCGACACCAGCTTGCCGTCATCCAGCACCACCTGGGTGCGCACCACGGTGCGCTTGTCGTTGAGGTCCCCGTTGAACGGCAGCACCTTGACCTTGCCGCGGGTGTAGTTGAGCAGACCCTCGGCGTAGCGATGAGTGATCGAGTTGTAGAACGCCTTGGCAAAGCGGTCGCGCTGCGCCGGGGTGGCCTCGCGCGCGTGCCGGCCGAGCACCAGGATCGAGGCGTAGTCGATGTCGAAGTGCGGCAGGAACACGTCGTCGATGATGGCGATCAGTTTTTCCTTGTCGCGCTTGAGCTCGTCGCGGTGGCCCTCGATCGCGGTAGCCAGCTGGTCGGCGATGCCCTGCACGATCTGCACCGGGGTCTGCTGGACAGCCGCCGGCGCAGCAGCGGCCGCGGCAGCATCCTGGGCGAAAGCCGGCGCGCCGACCACGGTGGCAAACGCAAGGGCGGTGGCAAGGGCCAGTCTGCGCAGCATGGAATTACTCCTTGGGGCATGGACGGCGGCAGGCGCCGCCGACGGGGATTCGATGGGGTTCTACTGCTTGCCGCTGCCGGCATCCTTCTTGTCGCCGGGCGAACCATTGACCAGGAACTTGCCGATCAGATCCTCCAGCTGCATCGCGGACTGGGTCAGGATCATCTCGTCGCCGTTCTTGAGCACGTCGGGCGAGCCGCCCGGCTGGATCGCAACATACTGGCTGCCGATCAAACCGCTGGTGAACACCGCGGCGGCCGAATCGTCGGGAATCTGGTCGTAGCGCTTGTCGATCGCCAGGATGACCTCGGCATTGAGCTTGGTCGGGTCGGCGCGCACCGATTGCACACTGCCGATCACCACGCCGGCCATCTTCACCGGCGCGCCCGCCGACAAGGTGCCCACGTTGGTGAAATCGGCCTTGACCAGGTAGCTGCCGCCGATATTGTCGACCACGCCGCCGGCACCGAAGAACTTGCCCAGCATCTCCTCCAGCGGTTGCGAGGATTTGGTCCGCGCCAGCGTGCCGCCGGCGGCCACCATCTGTTTCGCGCTGCCGTAGTCGATGCCCACGTACTGGTCGCCGAGCAGGCCGCTGGTGAAGATCGTGGCCACCGAATCCTGCGGGATATGGTCGTAGCGCTTGTCGATGGACAGCTTCACCTCGGCCGCATCTCGCCCCGGCGCCAGCGTGATCGACTGCACCTGACCGACGCGCACACCGGCGATCTTCACCGGCGCGCGCTCCTTGAGCTGGCCGATGTTGGTGAACTGCGCGCTGACGTCGTAGCTGTCGCCCTGGCGCACGTTGTTGGCGACCGAGCTGGTCTGCGTCGCCAGGTAGGCCAGCGCGGCGAAGCCCAGCACGATGAACAGGCCGGTGCCGACGGCATAGGAACTTCTCGGTTGGCTCACGGCAGAATCCTCGGAAAACGACAAGTCATGGCAGTCACATCAGAAAGGCGGTGAGGACGAAGTCCAGCGCCAGGATGGCGATCGACGAGGCGACCACGGTGCGGGTGGTGGCATAGGCCACGCCCTCGCTGGTCGGCGGCGTGGTGAAGCCCTGGAACACCGCGATCAGCGACACCACCGCGCCGAACGCCAGGCTCTTCAGCAGCACGCCGTTGACGATGTCGGTGTGCACGTCGACCTGGGCGGTCATGTTCGACCAGAACGTGCCGTTGTCGATGCCGAGCCAGGTCACGCCAACCAGGTGGCCGCCGAAGATCGCCATGGCGCAGAACACGCAGCACAGCAGCGGCATCGCGATCAGCCCGGCCAGGAAGCGCGGCGTGGCCACGTAGGCGACCGGGTCGACCGCCATCATCTCCATCGCGGAAATCTGGTCGGTGGCGCGCATCAGGCCGATCTCGGCGGTGACCGCGGTGCCGGCGCGCCCGGCGAACAGCAGCGCGGTGACCACCGGCCCCAGTTCGCGGTACACCGACAGCGCCACCACCATGCCGCTGGCCGAGGTGCCGCCGAAGATCGACAGCACGTGGTACAGCTGCAGCATCAGCACCATGCCGACGAACAGGCCGCAGACCATGATGATGGTCAGGCTCATGGCGCCGACGAACCACAGCTGGCGGGTGGTTTCGCGCAGGTAGCGGAAGCTGCGCGGGATCGCTCCCAGCAGGGTCAGCAGGAACAGGCCGCAGGCGCCGATCTGCGCCAGCGACTGGGTCACCACGTTGCGGGACTGCGGCGCGCGCGCGTTCATTTCGCCGCTCCGGCAAAACCCAGCTCGGCGGCGTAGTCGCCGGCCGGATAACGGAACGGAATCGGGCCGTCCGCCTCGCCGCCGAAGAACTGCCGCGTCCACGGCGAGCCGTCGTCGGCGATCGTCGCCGGGTCGCCCTGCGCCACCACCTTGCCGTTGGAAAGCAGCGCCACGTGGTGGGCGATGCGCTGCACCGCGGGCAGTTCATGCGAGACCAGCACGCTGGTGATGCCGAGGGTCTGGTTCAGCGTCTGGATCAGCTTCAGTACCTGGTTCAGCGCCACCGGGTCGAGTCCCACGAACGGCTCGTCGTACAGGATCAGCTGCGGGTCGAACACGATCGCCCGCGCCAGCGCCACCCGCCGCGCCATGCCGCCGGACAGCTCGTTCGGCATCAGCCGCGCGGCGCCGCGCAAACCCACCGCCTGCAGCTTCATCAGCACCAGGTTGCGGATCAGCACCTCGGGCAGTTTCGTGTGCTGGCGCAGCGGGAACGCCACGTTCTCGAACACGTCGAAATCGGTCAGCAGTGCGGAGTTCTGGAACAGGTAGCCCACGCCCTCGCGCAGCTTGTACAGCTCCTCGCGCGACAGCTCGGCGACATTGTGGCCGTCGACGTGGACACTGCCGGCATCGGCGCGCATCTGCCCGGTGATGTGCTTGAGCAGGGTGGTCTTGCCGGTGCCGCTGGGGCCCATGATCGCGGTGACCTTGCCGCGCGGGATGTCCAGGTCCAGCGCATCGAAGATGGTCTTGCCGTTGAGCACCGTGGTCAGCCCGCGGATGCGCACCAGGGTGGCGTCGTCAGGCGTGGCGCGAGCGGTTTCGTTCATGGGCGGCAACAGCGGTGGGGAAGCGGACAAGGTAGCGGAAGCGTCGGACTAAGACCATGCGCAGGCGCCGCGGTTCAACCGACCTCGCCATCCAGCAGCTCGGCGATCAGCGCCTCGTGCCGGCGCAGTTGCAGCGCGCCGCGCAGACGCACCGCGCGCACGATCGCCTGCAGATCGTCCAGCGCCTCGTCGAACGCGTCGTTGACCAGGATGTAGTCGAACTCGTGCGCGTGGGCGATCTCGCCACGCGAATTGCGCAGCCGGCGCTCGATCACCTCGGCGCTGTCCGAACCCCGGCCGCGCAGGCGCCGTTCGAGTTCCGCCCGCGACGGCGGCAGGATGAACACGCCGACGCAGTCGGACTTGCTCGCGCGGATCTGCTGGGCGCCCTGCCAGTCGATCTCCAGCAGCACGTCGCGACCCTGCGCCAGCAGCTCCTGCACGGTGGTGCGCGAGGTGCCGTAGAGGTTGCCGTGCACCTCGGCATGCTCCAGGAAGATGCCTTCGGCGATCTGCCGCTCGAACTCGGCCCGCTCGACGAAATAGTAGTGCCGCCCGTACTGCTCGCCCGGCCGCGGCGGCCGC